>JADJPW010000001.1:1500000-1607261 GCA_016713035.1 Verrucomicrobiaceae bacterium | reverse complement strand
GCACCTCTGGAAACCTCCTTTCCAGGCAATTCGTTGATCGAGAGCAAACATAGGCCATAAAGGGGCCATGAAGCGCTACCAAGACAGAACGAGGCGGCGGACTGTTTCTCCGCCATTGAACATAGCAGGCCGTCGCCGCCAAACCCTCGGCATCCTCAAGCTGCGCGACGTTATCTCTTGGGAAAGTTTCCGTCCGCTGCTCGAAGATCTCACTGGCTACGCCACCCGCGACTGGACCAAGGGCGGCAAGCCCCGTTCGACCCGTGCTGATGTACAAAGTCCTTGCCCACAGAAGTTCCACGGGCCTCAGCGACGCGCCACCGAGGAGCAAATCTTTGACCGCACCAGTTTTAAAGCCTTCCTCGTCCGGCGCATCGGCGACGACATCCCTGACGCCAAAGCACTCGGGACTTCGAGCAACGCATCGAAGAGGACGGTCGCGAAGGCGGTCGCAAACTCTTCGACACCTTCGGCCAGATGCTCGAAAGCAAAGGCATCGTCGCGCGAGAAGGCAGCATCGTGGACGCCAGCTTCACGGAAGCTCCGCGCCAGCGCAACAGCCGCGAGGCGAACCAGCGCATCAAGCAGGGCGAACGCCCTGAAGAGTTCGACGAGAACCCCGCCGTGGGCCGCCAGAAAGACAGCGAAGCACGCTGGACGAAGAAGAACAACGAATTGCACTACGGCTGGAAGAACCATGAAGGCCGACTTGAAAACCAAGATCATCATCAACTCCACCACCACGCCCGCCAGTGTCCACGACAGCCAGGTGTTTGAAGAACTGCTCGATGACAAAGATCAGGCCGTGCTCGCCGACTCGGCCTATCACAGCGCGGAGCACGAGGCGTATCTCATCGCTTCAACGCGCAGGAGTTCTGATGCGCAAAGCCACACGAGGTCACCCGCTGAGCGAAGCTGAAATGCAGACCAATCACACGATCAGCCGGATGCGTGAGGGTAGAGCACATCTTCGCGCGAATGGCGCAGATGGGAGCCGATCTATGTCGGAGCATTGATTGAAACGAGCCACACAGCACAAACCACCTCAGCAATCTGGTCTACAACATGGACCGCTATGCCTGTATGGTTCGCTAAAGCACCCGTAAAGGGTGCTGAAAGTCAGAAAAGGCACCTGCACAGCCTCCAAACAGCCGAATCCCAGCGCCTCAAAGCGAAACAAGCCCTCTGCAAAGCATGGCAGGAAGGTCGAACAATCGTTTTTTCGCTCCCAAAAACTGACTTCAAAAAACACCCCCTATCCAGAGGTGCCTGGGGTCAAAAAGCACCTCCTATGCCGCTGAACTACAGCTCCACTGCCAGCACGAGGTGCTGCACCCTCTGGCACCGAGCAGTGGCGTATCTCCAGTGTTAGAGCCGCAGGCCTTTCTCCCTGTGGAGTCAAATCAGCGTAGTGGACTGCTCTCGCTGCTGGAGAGCGGCTTTATGCTGCGGCTGCTCGCGGGAATGTGCCTCGGGGCATTGGTCTATGCCTGGCTAGGAGGGCGTGAGAAGAGATTTCAGGCAGAAGCGCGGCTCACCCTGGACCAGCCGGCACAAGCTGGCGGTTCTGCCTTGAGTGTCCCCATGCTGCTGAGTCATCACATGAGCCGTCTGCGTGATCCGGCCATCATGGAGCGGTTCATCGCTGGATTCCCAGCGCAAGTCGTCGAAATCATCGCCCAACGTGAAAATCCCGCATTAGTCGGCACCGCTGCCCGTGCTGCGCTCGCTACGCAGGTGCTGAAAAACCTCCGCATCGAGCACTTGGCAGAAAAAAATGCCCTGCAGCTCTTTTTCACCGATTCAGATGCCACGCTCGCGGCGAACATCCTGAACGACTTCGCCCGTTTTGCCGTAGCATCGCCAACAGACGGCCTAGGCCAGCTCCGAGTGCAAAACCTCGCCAGCATCCCCACACGCACCCAACGCACGGGGTCTTTGCTCGCACTCGCGGCGATTGTGACCGTTTTCGGACTCGTGTTTTCCATGGCTCCAATGCTCATGCGAGCTCTCGATCTGCGTCGTGGAGTGCTCAGTGTTGCTAGAGCTCTCGGCAGTTCGTTGCATCGGCCAAAGGAATCCTCGCAGCAGCTTACTGTCGTAGAATCGCCCACTTTGCAGCCAGTCATGCAGCAGCCAATGCATAAGACACGCTCCATTCAGCTCATCCCGCAGCCCTTGGTCACTTTTCCATGGGTACGGGCCGCCTCACCAGAGAGAGCCCTGGAACAGATGATGAAGCCGGAGCCCGTCGGGGCGAGTAGCGCACTCCATCTGCTCACCTCCGAGTTAGAGCGCCAGTCTCCTCGTCAGACTGGCACCAGTGGCATCGTACTCATCACCAGCTCACTCAGTGGGGAACGGAAGTCATTACTCTCCGCTGCCATCGCCGCTGCCTTTTGCCACCTCGGCAGACGCGTCTTCCTCATGGAGTGTCATCCACGCTCTGGCCTGCTGCATGAGTGCTTCCCGCCGTATGGTGGCAGCACAGGGCGTGGTGCCTGGGCCACCAGCCTCGAGCACCTCCGCCATGGCAGTAGTAGCCTCTATCTCCTCCCAGGCTTGGATCTGCCAGCGCACGCCACTAGTGATCTGCTGGATGGCTATCGTGCCTGGATCAGCCGCGCCCAGGGGCATGTGGACTGGATCATCCTAGATGCCGCACCGGTGCTGGAGAGCTACGCAGATACGGCCCCGCTCGCTCCGCTCGCCACCGATGTCCTCCTCGTGCATAATCGTCACCGAGCAGATGCCAATTGTGTCCGGGCAGCACTCGCCATGCTCCAGCCCATGATGTCAGCCTCGGCACTGAGAGGCATCGTGCACAATGCTGCCTGAGTTTTCAGATCAATCCCAGGTGGAAGCCGTTTGCTCCATCCTCACAGCGGCCTACGATGTACCTCCCCCATGATCGAGATTACCAGACAGCCTTCGGCAAACTCGCGGACGGACGCGAGGCATCCTTGTTCACCTTAAAGGCTGCCAATGGCATCCGCCTGGCCCTCACCGACTACGGCGCAGCGATCGTGCAACTCCACACCCCAGACCGCCGCGGCAAGCTCCAAGACATTACCCTCGGTTACGACGACGTGCGGGGTTACGAACAGGGCAGCTCCTACTTCGGCTGCACAGTCGGTCGATATGGCAACCGCATCTCGGGTGGGCACCTACCCGTAAATGAGCACACGACCAGCTCGCCTGCAATGACGGCCCGCATCATCTCCACGGTGGCTTAGTCGGCTTCGGACGGCATCTGTGGGACGCTGAGGAAACAGAAGGCGGCGTCTGCTTCCACCCGTGTGAGCCCGCATGGTGAAGACGGCTATCCTGGCACACTCACTGCCCGTGTGTGGATCACTCTGAATGCCGTAGGAGAGCTATCTTTGCGTTACCAGGCCGTCACCGATGCCTGGACTCACGTCAATCTCACCAACCACGCTTACTTCAATCTCGCTGGGCATGCCGCTGGCACCGTGCTCGATCATAAGCTCTGCCTTTCCGCCCGGTCATACATCCCCGTCGATGCCGGATTCATCCCACTCGGCCACACAGCCGATGTGGAGGGCACCGCGCTCGATTTCCGAAATCCGAGCCGCATCGGCGACCGCATCGACTCTACAACTGACGAGCAAATCGTGCGTGGCCGTGGATATGACCACTGCTTTGTCATTGATGGCCGGCCCGGCATACTGCGCCTCGCCGCCAGCGTGCTCGAACCCATCAGTGGCCGGCTCATGGAAGTGCTCACCACGGAGCCCGGCATGCAGTTTTACAGTGGCAACTTTCTCAATGGCACTCAGCAGGGCAAAGGTGGGGTGAAATACGCCTACCGCAGCGGCCTCTGCTTAGAACCCCAGCACCTCCCTGATTCACCCAATCAGCCCGCCTTTCCCTCCACACTCCTCAGCCCCGAAGAGCGCTACGAGAGCGAGACGATTTATCGTTTCACCACCGTGCCGTGAGGTGCATGCACCCATTTGCTCGGTCAAAGGAATGACGTCGGTCGAGGCGTGAGCAAAGCGAAGTTCTGACCAAGTAACCATCTTGCGTGCTGCCGACGAAAGAGGCGCGATTGGCTTCCTCAAGAACAAGAGGCATCACGCAGCGATCGCCGTGGCTCACGGGGCTGCATCGTAGCGGACGCGGTAGAAGCGGCGGATGCCTGCGGGGGCTGTGTCGGTGGTGGTGATGGTGGTTTCGGTGGCCTGAGAGGTGGTGGTGAGGGCTGTCCAGTTTGTAGATCGGTGCTGTATTCCCAGTGGCAGTAGAGGCCACGGCGCATCGGGCAGGTGAGGGTGACCGTGCCGCTGGGACCATAGATCTGCTCTGGGATGAGGGCTTCCGTGAGGATGCTGCCATCAAAGTATTTAAAGGCGAGGGTGGCAGCGCTGGTGCCAGCCTCTGCGCCGATGACGCGGCCATGGTAGTCGTCTTCTGGCACGTGGATGCCACCCCAGCGGCGGCTTTGTCCTGCCTGATCGGCGGCGTCGTAGTAGGTGCACCATTGGAGATCGACGGGGGCGGCGGGTCCGAGGTCGATGAGCATGCTATTCGCTGCGTAGGTGTGGTGGTGGAAGCCGCCGGGGAAGTTCGGCGTGCCGGTGAGCAGTGTGAGCGCCTCTGCCGCCGCACGGCTGAAAGTGGAGTGACCGCTGATGTAGCCGGGGAAGGCGGGTGTGTTGAAGGTCTTGCGCTGAAAGGGGACCCAATCTTTGGCCAGCATCCAGCGCACGGTGCTCTGATAGATGGCGGGCTGGCCAGTGCTGGCGGCGGGATTATCTGGATGCTCTGCGGGCCAGGATTTCACGGCGATCTCGCCGATGTGCCATGCGCCGGGCTGGTAGCTGTGGGTGTACATGTCCCAGATGGATTCATGCTTGCCGCCAGTGGCTGTGGTGGCTGCGGTGATGACTTCGCAGACGTCGGTCTCGAGTGGCAGGCCCTGGATGTGGTAGCTGGGGCCGGAGGGATTGCTGCTCTGGCCTCTGGTGCCCATGTAGCGGATCATGGTGATGGGGCGTGTGCCGGAGTAGTAGCGCTTGAGTGCCCAGGCGGCGCAGGCGGCATCATGAGTGGCGGAGGCGAGCGTGAAGTAGGTTTTCACATCCCATTCGAGGTCGTTGAGCACGGGGCCGCTACCACGGAGTTGCTTCACGAAAGCGGGATCGTCCGTTACTTCATTGGCAAGGACTTGCCAGTGACCTGGGGTGTCTCGGAGTGTGGGGCCGTCAGCCCAGAACTCGGCGAGGACGCGGTAATAGTCGCCTTTGGTGGCGTTGTTGGTGGGGTAGGGCAGACCGGTGATGGGATTGGTAGCGAAGCCGGTTCCGTCATCGTTTCCGAGGGTGTTGTTGCCGATGGCTCCAGGGGAGATGTTGATGGTGGTGGTGCTATTGAGCTCGCTGGAGGCGCGGATGACACTGAGCGCTCCCTCTTTGTAAATGGAGTCTGTGCTGCTGGGGGTGCCAGGGACGCTGAGCTTTGAGGGGCCGCCGTAGAGGTCGATCCATGGCATTACGGGGTTGTCGCGGGTGAGGGAGAAGGGGAGTGTGGCGAGTCCCTGGACGCCGACGTAGCCCTGGATGCCGCCAGGTGTGGGGATGCCATTTTGGGTCACGCTGGCAGAGAGTGCGAGGGGTTGCCAGAAATTGGGGTCGGTATTGGTGGGGATGCCGACGCCGAGGGCATGTTGTAGTGCGTGGGGAATTCACCGTTGTTGCCGAGGACGCTGAGGCTGAGGTTCGGGTCCATATTTGGGTTCACGGCGGTGGTGTAGGCCTGCGGATAGGTGGTGTTGGTGAATTGGTCTCCAGTGCCCCAGGTGAGGACGGCTTGGCCGCAGCGCTTGCCCAGCTCGGCGGGTGTGGTGAGGGGAGGTGAGTGCTGCCTGCGCGGTGGAGGGCGAGTAACCAAAGGCGGTCATCTGTGCATCGAACTGTGGCAGGGTGACTCCGGCGCCGATGCTGGAGAGGAAACGAGTGCGCAGCACGCGGTAGGCGGCGTAGCTGATGGCTTGGTGGCGTGCAGCTTCGATGTCGCTTGGAAGGGGGCTGATTTTCTCGTTTTGCACAAGCCGACTGCGGTGCTGTGATAAGCGGCCCAGGCGTTGTACATGGCGGCGGCGGTGTGGAAGATGTTGCGTGCGTGGCCGGGGGGATTCGGCACGTCGCGGCGGATGGCTCCGAGGAGGAGCTCGTTCCAGACGCGTGCGACGCTGGGTGTGACCTCGATGATGCGGTAGGCGATGCCTGCGGCGGGTGCGGTGTCGGTGAAGCTGCCACTGGTGCTGGTGGCGAAGATCCGGCTCGTGCTATCCGTCCAGGTGGAGAAGTTGGTGCTCTCTTGGAGCTTGTAGTAACGCCCGAGAGTCTGTGTCCAGGTGATGAGTGCATCGCCATTGGACTGGATGGTGACGAGGGGATGACGGTCTCACTCTGAATGGTGCCGAGCCAGAATTTCTCTGCCTTGGTGAATGCCGTGATGCCTGCCGTGGAGCCGACGATACGTGCGGGGAGGTCATCTTCGACGGGATGGATGCCGCCATAGCGCCGACTGGCACCAGCCTGATCCGCTGCATCGTAGTAACTGGCCCACTGGAGGTCGATATCCACGCTAGGGCCTAGGTCGATCTGCATGGTGTTGGCGAGGTAGGTATGATGGTGGAAGCCACCAGGGAAGTAGGGCGAGCCCGTGATGAGGGCTAGAGACTCTGCCGCTGCACGGCTGAAGGTGGAGTGACCACTGATGTAGCCGGGGAAGGCAGGTGTGTTGAAGGTCTTCCGCTGGAAGGGGCAGCCAATCACGTCAGCATCCAGCGCACGGTGCTCTGGTTCGTCGCGGGGAGGCCAGAGCTAGCAGGTGGATTATTCGGGTGCTCGCCTGGCCATGATTTGACGGCGATTTGGCCGATGTAGTTTGTGCCGGGCTGGTAGCTATTGAGTGCGACGCTCCAGATGCTCTGATGCTTGCCTCCAGAGCCTGCGGTGGCGGCGGTGATGACTTCGACGACATCGGTTTGGGTGGGATGCCCTCGGTGTGGTAAGATGGGCCGCTGGGATTGCTGGACTGGCCCTTCATGCACATGTGGCGGATCATGGTGATGGGGCGTGTGCCGGAGTAGTAGCGCTTCAGGCTCCATGCGGCGCAGGCTGCATCATGGACAGAGCCGGCGAGGGACATGTAGGTCTTTACATCCCATTCCAGGTCATTGACGACTGGCCCGGTGCCACGGAGGCGCTTGGAGAAGCCGGGCATGTCTGCGACTTGATTGGCAATGACATGCCAGTGACCGGGCGGTGTCTCAGAGTGTGGTCCATCAGCCCAATACTCTGCGAGGACGCGGTAGAAGTCGCCCTTGGGCACATTATTGGCCGTGTAGGTGCCACCCGTGACGGGGTTCGTCGCGTAGCCTGTGCCAGACTCTGTGCCGATTGGGTTGTTGCCCCAAGAGGCGGGTGAGATGTCGATGGTGCCGGTGTCGTTGAGCACGGCACTTTTTGCAGCACATCGATTCCACCAGCCTTACTGCGCATCAGTGCTGCTTGGGTTCCCTGGCATCTTAGCTTCGATGGTGGGCCGATGTCGATCCACGGGAGGAGATTGCTCCGGACGTGTCAGGCTGAAGGCTTTCGTGCTCAATCCTGCACCCGACAAAGACTGCGCCCCGCCGGGAATGGGGATGCCATTTTGTGTGACGCCGTACTGAGATCGAGCGGCTGCCAGAGATTTGGATCGGTGCCTGAGGGATGCCGTAGCCGAGAGGCATGTTGGGCTGGAAGTTCACATTCGTGCCCAGCACACTCATGGGGACGCTCATGTTCGGATTCACGCTGCTGGTATAGGCCTGTGGATGCGTGGTGTTGCTAAAACCATCCGTAGGCCCCCAATTCAAAACCATCTGGCCGATACGACGGCCTACTTCGGCTGGTGTGGTGCCGCTGGTCACGGCTCCTTGGCCAAAAGCTAGTCAGTATCCGAGTCCGGTCAGGGTGGCATCCAGACTCGGTAGCGTGGTGCCCGCTCCGACACTGGCGGCGAATCGACTGCGCAGCACGCGATACGCTGCGTAGCTGATCGCCTCATGTCGGGCCGGTTCGATATCCACGGGCAAGGGCGATATTTTTTCATTGAACTGATATCCCACCGCCGTCGTCGAGTAAGCCGCCCAGGCATTGCCACATCGCCATCGCTGCGTGATGCAGATTCCGCGCATGTCCTGGCGGATTCGGCACGTCGCGGCGGATGGCATCGAGAAGCTCTTCGTTCCAGATACGAGCTACGGATTGCCCGTAAGACCCTGTGAGGGGCGGACCACCGCCACCAAGGCGATGAGAATGGTGCGAATATTCATGAAAGAGAAAAAGGAAAAACCAGCTCAACGAATCATGCGGGCACGGCGTAGATGCAGCGCCAATCCTGCACTGAGCAGCAACACGGCCCCCTGCGAGTCTGGCAGCGGCACCAGCATGAGCCGGTCGCTATTCGAAATATCGCCCGTGCTGCTGCCGCGGACATAGGTGTCGATTTCCATGTTGTTCAGCGTCTCGGAGCCCAGATCATTCGGGAAGAACCAGCCGGATGAGGCGGTGAAGATACCCCACTCTGTCGCGGTGATCGGGCTGGAGCTGTTAAAGACCCATGCGTAGAGTTGGGTGCCTGTCGGCAGGTATGATGAGTTGATGTTATTGAATCCCGCCATGAATCCGCCTGGCGTCATGAAGTCATTCACGATGACCATGCTTCCTGGATTGCCGGACTGGGACAGCGTGCCCGCTCCCAGCACTCCCTCAGCGAGTGGTGTGAAAAGTGAATTCAGCATCGTGTAGTCACTACTCGTCTGCATCAGCGCAACATTCCGCCGCTGGTATTGAAGCTGCCGTAACGGATCACGCTGCCCACAGGCAGCAGATTCCCGTCGCTCGTAGCAAATTTGGGCCCCAGTGGAGACTCCGCGAGGCTAGTCACAGAGATGGACACGGCGGCCTGCGCAGCCTGCGCGGCTACTAGGGCCAGGAGAGTGAGGACGAGCTTTTTCATATCAGAGCAGGGAATGTTTTTTGGGGCGAAAAGTGCGGAAAATAAAAATTACGGTGCCGTATCAAAGCGCACCCGCCAGAAGCAGGGCGTGGCGCTGCTGGCGGTGCTCTCCAGAGTGTCAAAATCAGCATCCGTGGCAGTCACAGCCGCTGCCGCAGGCTGCCACGTTTTCAGATCCGCAGAGCACTCTGCCACCACCGTCACGCCGGGCAGATTTTTCGGACGCTTGAAGCGGAAAGTCACCGTGCCACCACCAGTCTGCGCCAGTAGCTCTGTGCGCGGATCGCTGCGTGCCGCAGGATTCAGCCGCCACGCATATTCGGCGATGTTTTGCACTCCATCACCATCTGGGTCGGCCAGATTATTCGTCACAGTGGCAGGGGCATTGATCGAGTAATTCTGCCAAGCCCAGTTCCCATACGTCGCTGGCACATCGATGAGGCGGAGCTGCCCCGTGGCGGTGCTACCCTGGAGCGTCGAGACACTGGCCCCCGTATTGAGCGTGCGATTCCCCAGCTCTGGCGGTGCCGTCCACTCAGGCGCAGTGTAGAGTCCCCATTGCGTCGCTTGATCAGGATCAGCATGATTAAAGACCCACACATACAGCCGCGTGCCCGGTGGCAAATACGCCGCGCTGATGTTCGTGATCGAGCCAAAGAGATCCCCCGCAGCAGGGAAGCCATTCGCACGCAGCACGGAGCCTGCTCCATCCGCCTGGTCGGCAGCTCCCGCACCGACAAAACCCTCTGCCAGCGGCGAGAAGACCGATTTCAGCCACGCATAGTCGCCCTGGCTATTGAGTACCGCGTCACGCGTCTCATCAGGCAATGAAAAGGTGCCCAGCCGCACCGCACAGCCCGCAGGCAGCGCGGTGCCATTTTTCGTCGTGAATTTCGCACCACCCACACTGCTTAGAGTGATCGTGCCTGCTTGCAGTGCGGTGCTGGTCATCGCCAGCGTCATTCCAAAAAGGATCGAGGAGAGTTTCATGGGCTTACTCGTGTGTTTTGCAGGGTTCTCATCAGGGGGCTACGCCCACTGGGGCCAGTTGCACGTTCTTGGCTGTGTTCACATTGATCACCACACCCGTGCCGGCACTCACGTTCACGGTGTCGCCATTCTGGGCCGTGCCGACATTCATCAGACTACTGCCGGTGCTCAGGTAAGTGCCTGTCTGCGTCAAGCTGCCTGGATTGAGCGTCACCAGCGAGTCATTGAAGGGCTGTAAGCTCGTCGTGATCCCCAGTGCTCCCAGCGTCGTATTGGTCCCCCCCAACGGATTCATCGCGCCGATGATGTTCGGCACATTCGCATGGGCCCGGATGCGTGTCGGCGTGGTCTTCAGATGGCATACCTCGCCTTTGCCGAAGAGCACCGCCTTCGCCGTGCCCACCTGTATCACAAATCCCTGTCCAGGCCGCACCACCACATTCGTCGAGTCCACCCCCAGCACGGTGATCCAGGTATTGGAGAAGCTGCTGTAAAAATAGGTCGTTTGCAGCCCATTGCTGCCAAACAGACTGATCGTATCGCTAAACGGCGTGAATCCACCGCCATCCGGCAGCAGGCCACCCAGCGTCGTGTGCTTCCGCACCACAAAGACCATGCCATTGGTCAATCCAGCCTCCGCAGGTGTCGTGTCCAGTTTCAGCGTATCCTCCGTATTCCAAAGAATATCCAGTGCCAGCCCGGCACCCCCGCCTGAAAGCGGCTCCGCATAATGCTGATTAAAGGCCCCACCGTCCATCCTGGGGCTGAGAACTGCACCAGCGCCTTTCCATCCCCATCGGCCGTCACAGTCGCCGCGGCCCCTTCGTAGGCATTCGCCGTAACCAATCCACACACCCATGCCGAGTTCCCCGAGGGCAGATCCAAGTTGTAAAAGCCTACAATGCTCGAGGTCGCAGCCTGGCTACTCCCTAGCGGCCAAAATGCGCCCAGGGCGGTAAAAACCCATACGATCAATTGCGTCGGAAGACGACCGTGGCGCAAAACAGAGGGGGATTCGAGAAAAGAGGCCATGTTGGTTAATAGAACTTAATTTATTACAATTTGAATACAATGTCCAAAGAAATTATAAATATGATGCTATCCAAAACTGACAAAACTGGACATTTTCTGTTCAAAGACCCCCTCGACATCGCGTTTTGCCCCCCGTCAGGCCCAATCAGGCGGAAACCTCCCGCAACTTGCCCGCCGACTCGTCGTTTCATGCCCCACTCACGCCATGAAATTGACAATCCTGCCCCTAGTCGCCCTCACCTTGCTCACCAGCGGCCTCCGAGCAGAAAATGAGGTCTATCGCACCTGGACCGACACACAGGGCCGCAAGATCGAGGCCACCTTCCGCGGTATCGAGGGCGAAAACATCTTCCTCCAGGTCCGCAACGGCTTCGTCCACCGCCTTCCACTCACCAAACTCAGCGCCGCAGATCAAGAAGCCGCCAAAAAGCTCAAACCCGAAGGCCTCGGCATCCCCGCCGACCCCAATCTCGCCCAGGCCGCCGCACGCATCGACCTCTTCGTCGATGGTGTGCTCGCCAAAGCAGGCCAAAAGCCCAATCCGCTCGCCAGCGACGAGCAGTTCATCCGCCGCGTCTATCTCGACATCGCAGGCCGCATCCCCACACGGGAGGAAGCCCTCGCCTTCATCACCGACACCAGCGTTTCGAAGCGGGCCAAGGTCATCGACCAGGCTCCTCGGCTCCGACGGCTACCGCAGCCATCTTTTCAACTACCTAGCCGACATGCTCCGCGTGGCCGACGTGGCGCAGAAAGCACGCTTCTACACCTACCAGGACTGGTTGAAGGGCCAGATCAACGACAACATCCCGTGGGACAAAATGGTGCGCAACATGATGAGCGCCGACGGCAAACTGCTCGACAACGGTGCCACCGGTTACCTCCTGCGTGACGCCGGCATGCGGCTCGATAATTTGAGCCTCACCCTCAGCACCTTCCTCGGGGCCAATGTCTCCTGCGCCCAGTGCCACGACCACCCCTTCGCCGACTGGACGCAGCGCCAGTTCTATGAAATGGCCGCCTTCTTTGGCGCTACCGAAACCTACGGCACACGCGGCAATGCTGGCTACAACGGCAAAGAAATGCGCCAAGTGCTCCAGTCTATCGACGACAAACGGCTCCAGCAGCAGGCCAAAAACATCCTCCGCGTCAATGCCATGGCCGTCGCCGACGGCAGCGAAAACGACCTCAAACTCCCCGACGACTACAAATACACCGACGGCAAACCTGGCGACCCCGTGAAGCCCAAACTCGTCACCTGGAGCGACGACAAGACCAAAAAGGCCTACCAAGGCGTCCAGACCAAAAACGAAGAAGACCTCCGCACCCAGTTCGCCACGTGGATGACCTCGCCGGACAATCCGCGCTTTGCCATGACCATCGCCAATCGCCTGTGGAAGCGGGCCTTCGGCATCGGCATCAAAGAACCCGTCACCGACCTCGACGACCCCGCCGCCAGTGTGAACCCTGCCCTACTCCACCACCTCGCCAGTGAGATGGTGCGGCTGAAGTTCGACATGAAGCAGTTCATACGCCTGCTCTACAACACCCAGGCCTATCAGCGGGAAGCCACCAGCTACGACATCGCCGACGGCGGCCCCTACCTCTTCCCCGGCCCCGTTTTGCGCCGCATGAGCGCCGAGCAGGCCTGGGACTCCTGCGCCACCCTCGTCGTCGGCGCCGACGTGGACAAATTCCACGCCCATCGCGGCGAGACTTACTCCAAAGTCATGAAAGTGAACTTCGGCGAAGACGCCACCAAAGAAAGCATCGTCGCCGACATCGCCAAAGCCGCTCAAGGCATGCGCCAATATGGCGGAGCCAAATCAGCGCCCAAAAAGAACAAAAAGAAGCGCCCCATGCAGGCCGCCAACACCGACGGCGACGACAGCGTCGAAATCACACCGCCCATCCGCAACGGCCTCGTCCTCGCCCGCGCCAGCGAACTACCGCAGCCGGAAAAAGACCAGCACTTCCTCCGCATGTTCGGCCAGAGCGACCGCCAGATCGCCGACAGCAGCAGCGACGAAGGCAGCATCCCCCAAGTGCTCATGCTCATGAACGGCGAAGCCCAACGCGTCATCGGTCAAAGCGACTCCCTCGTCATCCAAACCGCCACCGCCCAAAAAACACCCGAGCAGCAAGTCGAAAGCCTTTATCTGAGCTTCTTCAGCCGCAAACCCACTCAGGACGAACTCGCCGACTCCGTCGCCGCCCTCGGCAACGGCCTCACCCCCCGCGACCTCAGCTGGGTGCTGTTTAACACGCGTGAGTTCGTCTTCGTCGAGTAGCTCCAAACCAGAAAGCGCTCACATGAAGCTCATCCGGCAGACAAACCTCGCGCCAGCGTCGACACTCAAGAGCGCATCCTTTGGTTTCTCGTCATCACTTTGGCTACAGTCATTGGTCTGCTCACTTATTGGTTCCTGGGATTGATGCAGCTCTTCGACTCACGAGATGATGAGAACAAGCTTAGCACCAATAACAGTTCCCCAGACGGCCCTGATCTCAAGAAGGGCAAAGACTGCCCCCGGTGTGGCAACTGGATTCCGCCTGATACGACTCAATGCTCGAACTGCCATTCCTCATTCAAAGACGCCTAACCCCATGAACCTCCAAAACCAACTCGACACCCTCTCCCGCCGCACCTTCTGCGAAAAGTGGGCCACAGCCTCCCTCGGCGTCACCGTGCTGCATGGCCTGGGCGGCCAGTCCTTCGCCGAAACTGCCGGCCCAGGCTTCGGAAAGGCCAAAAACGTCATCTTCCTGCAAATGATCGGCGGCATGACCCACATCGACACGCTGGACCCCAAAGACGGCCCCACTCAAGGCCCTGTGGCACCGATCAAAACGAAGGCTGACTTCCAACTCGGTGGGACCATGGTCAATCTCGCCCAACAGGCCGACAAAGTGTCCATCATCCGCAGCATGACCTCCAAAACGGGCGTGCATGCCAGCGGCCAGTATTTGATCCGCAGCGGCTATGAGCAGCGTGGCACCATCCAGCACACGAACATCGGCGCCTGGGCACAGCACTTCAAAGGCTCCAGCCACAAAACACTACCCTCCAGCGTCTGCGTGAACCGCCAGCCGAATGCAGGCAACGGTTTCTTCCCCGCCAGCTACTCCCCACTGCCCATCCTCGACCCTGATGCAGGCCTGCAATACTCGCAGAGCGACGCCGGTGCTGAGGTCATGCAAAAGCGCCTCGCCATGCTCGACAAGCTCGACGCCGGCTTCCGCGAACGCTTCAAGACCGCCGCCGTGAAGAGCTACAGCGAGTTTTACGAGAAAACCGTCTCCATCATGTCCAGCGCCGATCTGGAGGCCTTTCAGCTCGCGGACGAACCCGATGCCCTAAAAGAAAAATACGGTCGCAACAAATTCGGCCAAGGCTGCCTGCTCGCACGCCGCCTCGTCGAAAAAGGCATCCGCTACATCGAAGTCGCCAACGGCGGCTGGGACATGCACAACAACATCGAAGAAGGCCTGGAAGAAAAAGGAGCCGAACTCGACACCGCACTCGCCGCCCTGCTCGAAGACCTTTCCCAACGCGGCCTGCTAGAGACCACACTGGTCGTCCTCTGCTCCGAATTCGGCCGTGGCCCCAAGATCAACGGCAACGGCGGCCGCGACCACCACCCGAAGGTCTTCTCCACCCTCCTCGCCGGTGGCGGCGTCAAAGGCGGCTTCATCTACGGCAGCAGCGACAAAGAGGGCAATAGCGTCGCCGACAAGCAAAACAGCGTGCAGGACTTCCTCAGCACCATCGGCTGGAGTCTCGGTCTCCCCGTTGATGAAGTCGTCATGTCCCCCACCAACCGCCCCTTCACTGTCGGTGACAAAGGTAAGCCCATCATGGATGTGTTTGCGTGATGTTTTTCTCAATTTAGGCGGTCAATTTCACAAAACGATTTTCAGCCTATAACGCTAAAAAAAGTCGTTATAGGCTGAAAATCATTTTACCAGATCTTCTGCTTGGATGATGCGATAGAAGTAGCCAGAGGCTTCGATTTCCTTGGAAATAGGGCCATCCACGACCAAGACGGGCTGAATCGTCCTACGTGGATATTCTTGTCGAAGCAGTTCCGCCTTTCGCTCGACCTCGGTGATCACGCTGCGGCCCAGTGGCGCTGTTTGGCGCTTCATTTCACAGAGGGTGATGACTTTGTCGTCACGGTCATAGGCGAGGTCGATTTGCACACCTGCGGTGCCTTTGCGTGGAGCTCGGAACCAGGGGCCGACATCGTAACTGATGGCCTCAAAGCCGATGAGCCGGGCGATTTGATCACTGTGGCGCATGCAGACGAGCTCAAAGGCGCGGCCCATCCATGTGCGGAAGGCTCCAGTTTGGCGCAGTGTGGTGTAGAGGTCGCGTTTACCTCTTTCGCGGATCTGCTTCAGCCGCGTGTGCATGAAGGCGTGGTAGAAGCTGATCCACGGATCGCTGAGGTGGTAGCGCAGCAGCCGCGTTTCATGCCCTTTATCGAAAGGGCGCTGTGAAGAGATGAAGCCTGCGGCCTCCAGATCGTGCAGGTGTTGTGTGAAGGTGCCGCCTTCGGCGATGTCTGTCTGCGCAGCCAGTTCACGGCGACCGAGACCGTAGGGTGAGCTCGCTAAAGCGCGGATAATGCGCTGAAACTCACCGCCCGCGCCAAAGTGGCTGGTGAAAATGCGCTCGTATTCCTCAATGAAGTAGCCGTCTGCACGAAACGCATGCTTTTCCATGCCGAGGGCGATGGATGGAGCCTCGGCCAGGAGTTCGAGGTACTTCGGCACGCCGCCAGTGAGGCACTGCGCATCGAGGATCTCGCCAAAGCCACGCCTAGGTAGCATGCGGGCCGTTTCGGCGAGGCGGAAGCCTTGTAGATGAATCGTGACATCCACGCGGCCGTAGAAGGCGCTCGATTTGAGCACCTTGGTGGTCATGAAGGAAGCGATGGAGCCGCATAAGATGAGCGTGCGGCCCGGTTTGCGGCTCAAGTAGTTCTCCCAGACCATTTTGAGCGTGGAGACGAGTTCGCTGCGGTAGTTCGCAAGCCATTGAAACTCATCAAGCACGATCACCATCGGTCGCTTTTCGAGTGCCTCACTCAATGCCATGAGCGCAGTCTGCCAAGTCGTGGCTTGTGGGAGTTTTTTGCGGAGCTGGCGAGAGGCTTGATCGAGAAAGCTCGCGATCTGTGCCTGCGTAGGCCGGTTTTCGAGTCCCTCGATGAATAGCGCGGTTTGTTTGCCGATGGCCTTGCGGATGAGAGCGGTTTTCCCGATGCGCCGACGGCCATAAACGAGTGCGATCTTCGGTGCGCGGGCCTCGATGGCTCCGCGTAGCGCGTTGATTTCTTCGTCTCGTCCGATGAACATGATTTTCAGCCTATAACGCCCAAAAAGTAGCTCATAGGCTGATTTTTGTCCAAAACGATTTTCAGCCTATAAGGCCAAAAAAAGTCGTTATAGGCTGAAAATCGTTTTAGGCGATCAGTGGCCCAATGGCGGGTTCTGAGAGCATTTTGAGCACTTCTTCGACGATGCTGTTGGCGGGCACGGAGCTCTGTGATCTCGCGACGAGGTTCTTCACGATGACCTCGGGATACTCAGCTCCGAAGACGAGGGCGAAGCGGGCTTTGCGGTCTTCGGCGGCTTGGAATTGCTTGCCGACTTTTTGGGAGCCGAAGGGGTAATCGATGCGGATGCCGGCGGCGCGGAGCTGCTGGATGGCGGCGAGGGCGTGCGGGCGCTGGGCTTCATCGGCAATGACGACGAAGGCGTCGATGCTGCTGGCGGCGAGGAAGGCGGTGGTGAGCTTCATTTGCGCTCCAGGCGTGCGCTTGAGCAGGATGCCGAGCACGACATCTCCCATGGCGAAGCCTGCGGCGGGCATATCGACGTTTCCATCGCTGATGAGGGCGCAGAGTTTGTCGTAAGTGCCGCCGCCAGCGAGGGCGCGGAGGCCGTGCTTGAGATCAAAGACCTCAAAGACAACGCCGGTGTAGTAGGCGAGTCCGCGCACGATGGTGGCATCGATGCGCACATGCTGCCAAAGGCCGCGTGCGGTGAGGTTCGCCTTCAAGTCGGCGAAGGCGGGGTGATTCTCATCCGTGGAGGTCATGAACTCACGCACGGCGGCGGTGGTGAGGCCGATTTCGCTGAGTTTTTTCTCGGTCTCCTCGGGTTTCGCACGCTCGATCTTGTCGATGATGCTGAGGAAGGTGGTGGCGTGCTCGGCGGCGATGTTTTTCTCCGCCAGGAAGCCATTCCAGATCTCGCGGTTGCTGAGGCGGATGACGAAGTCGTCGGCACTGACGCCGAACTCGCGCATGGTGTCGATGGCCAGCGAGATGAGCTCCGCAGCGGTGGCGGGGCCGCTGTCGCCGAGGATGTCGGCATTGAACTGGATGAACTCGCGACCGCGGCCTTCCTGCGGCTCCTCGTAGCGGAAGCAGGGGCCGATTTGGAACCACTTGATGGGCTTCTTGAAGTCACGTTGGCGTGCAGTGGCCATGCGAGCGAGCGACGGCGTCACTTCCGGGCGCAGCGTGATCTCGCGGTCGGCCTTGTCGCGGAAGCAGAAGAGCTGCGCGGTGATCTCGTTGCCGCTTTTCTTGCGGAAGAGATCGGTGCTCTCAACGACGGGTGCCTCATACTCGACGAAGCCATAACGGCGTGCGACGACGCGCCAGGTTTCGGCGATGTAATTACGCAGGGCGCATTCTTCGGGGAAGAAGTCGCGGAAGCCTTTGACGGTGCGGAAAGTGGACATGGGGCGCGATTCATCCGTGCGGAGGCTCCCAAATCAAGCGGAGAGGCCAGAAAATGCCTGCGCAGGGTTGCGGCTTGGGGCTCTTTGCTCTCTGCTCGGCGCTCCATGCTTACCGATTTGTTTGTGCGTGATTTCCGCTGTTTCGCCGAGGCGAAGGTGGAGCTGCACCCGGATGTGACGTTGCTGGTGGGGCGGAATGCGCAGGGGAAGACGTCACTCATCGAGGCGGCGTGTGTGTTGATGCGGTTGCAGTCGCCGAGGACGACGAATCGGAGCGAGCTGGTGCGCTTTGAGGCTTCGACTTGCCTCGTGGAGGCGGTGTGGAGCGGGAAACGGCTGCGGTATGCGCAATCGGCCACGGCGAGACGTTTGGCGCTGGATGGCGTGACGTGTGGGAAGTCGGCTGATTACCTCGCGGCGGCCGGTTTGGTGGTTTGGATGGACCATCGCGACATGAATCTGCTGCGCGGTGGCGCGGAGCATCGGCGGCGTTTTTTGGACTTTGCGGCCAGTCAGATGTTTCCGGACTACTTGCATGCTCTGCGGGGCTATGAGCGGGCTTTGCGAGGTCGGAACTATGTTTTGAAGCGCGATGCCGTGATCGCCTGGAAACAGGCGGACGCTTTTGCGCGGGTGATGGACGGCTTCGCGGCGGTTTTGTGGCAAAGACGCGCGGAACTCTGCGAGGCGCTGAATCCGCAGGTTTCGGAGGCGCATGCGCATTTGAGCGAAGGCGCGGAAAGCACGCGGATCGCCTTCACGAGCACGTTTGAGGCCGGGAGCCTGTTTGAGGCGCTGGCGGGGATGCGCGAGGAAGAGTCCAAATCACGCTCGACAGTCTTTGGGCCGCACCGGGATGACATCGCGATGTTTTTGAATGATCGCGATGCGACGACCTTCGCTAGCGAGGGCCAGCAGCGGTCCTTTGCGTTGTCGATGAAGCTCGCGCAGGCGCATGTGCTGGAAAAATCAAGCGGCGAGGCTCCGCTGATGCTCATTGATGATGTGTTCGGTGAGCTGGATGCGCATCGTCGCCGGGCGCTGCTGAGTTTGCTGCCGAATGGCACGCAGAAGATCATCACGACGACGAATCTCGACTGGGCGGAGAAGGACGCGCTAAGCGGGGTGGTGCATGCGGTGACTCACCCGGTTTTTGGGATGGCCGTGTGACGATCACGCGGCGGCCTGTAGCTCGGGCATGCGCTGGATGGAGTCGTATTCGGCTTTTCGTTCCCTGCGGGCGAGGCGCATGTCGTAATCATGCTGGAGATTGAGCCAGAACTCGGCGCTAATCCCCAGGGCGGCCCCAAGCCGGATTGCGGTGTCAGGCGTGATGCCTCGGCGACCTTTGATGAGGTCATTGATTCGGCTAACGCTAATTCCTGAAGCCTGTGCAAGTCGGGACTGGCTGATGCCTGCTGGCTCGAGGAATTCCAGCAGCAATAGCTCGCCAGGATGGGTGAGCGGCAGCAGGTCTTGTTTGGTGTGGGTTCGTTTTTTCATATGGAGGCTGTTTAGTGGTAGTCCGTGAGTTGTACGTTAAGGGCTTCAGGCGGTGGCTCGGTCCAGGTGAAAATGATACGCCACTGATCATTCACGCGAATGCTCCAAAAGTCCTTGAACTTTCCAGTGAGCTTTTTGCAGCGCAGTCCCGGGATGGACTGGAGATCGGCTATGCTTGCTGCGACATGAATAGCCTGCAGTTTGCGCGAGGCGGCGATCTGCAAGTCTTTGGGCAGCCGCTTTACGGCGGCCCCCTCGAAAATCGTTGCTGTGTCCTTGCAAGCGAAGTGGACGATCATGGTTAAACCGTAACACCAGAAACTTATGCGGCAAGCTTTGCCTTTCCGTTTTTGGGAACTAGCCGCACTTCGGACACAGGCCGTAGAATTCGAGTTCGTGGTAGAGGCGTTTGAAGCCGGTGGATTTTTCGATGTCGCGTTCGAGGGCTTCGACGGGGCAGGAGATGTCGAGGCGCTGGATGCGGCCGCAGCCGGTGCAGACGAGGTAGTCGTCGTGGCGGCCTTCTTCGATGATGGTGTAGTAGGTGCTGCGGTCGTGGAGGCCGAGTTGACGGATGATGCCGTGCTCTTCGAGCTTCACGAGTAGGCGATAGACGGTGGCGCGGTCGGCTCCTGTTTCGAGCTTGGGGGACTCGGAGACGTCGGCGAGGTTCATGGGCTCATGAGCCTGGATGAGGATGCCGAGGACGTTTTCGAGGGCTTTGGTGCGGCGTAGGCCGGCGTTTTTTGCTTTTTCCAGTGCCGTGGCGAGCAGCTCGCGGGCGGAGTGCTTGTCATGGTGCTTGCAGGTGGCGCTGTGGTGGTGGTGGAGCACTGGTTTGGTTCTCGGTTCTCGGTTCCCTGTTCTCGGTTGTTCGGTGTTGGAAGTTCAGTCTGATTTGCCTTTGACCTGCTTGAAGAGCCAGTCGTGGAGTTCGGGATTGGGATAGACGAGGCCGGTGATGCCGTGGCCGGCGCCGGCGAGCTCGGTGTAGTTCATGCGGGTGCCGCCGATTTCTTTGACGGCTTTGACGATGGCGCGGGAGCGATCGACGGGGACCATGTCGTCCTGGTCGCCGTGGAAGACCCAGAAGGGCGTGGTTTTGAGCGATTCGGCGTTTTTGGGGTCGGCTCCGCCGCAGAGGGGGACGCAGGCGGCGAAGACATTGGGGAACCTGGTGGCGAGGTGGAAGGTGCCAAAGCCGCCCATGCTGCTGCCGGTGAGGTAGAGGCGTTTTTCGTCGATGGGGAGGTGGTCTGCGAGATCGGCGACTAGGGCGAGCACGTTCGCGGCGACCTGATCCTTCCAGCCAATGTCGCGCGAGGGGCACTGCGGCGCGAGCAGGAAGCACGGCTGCTCTTTCTGCGCAGGCTCCGAGGTCCAGTTTTTCGGCGCGCCGCCGAGCTGCGCTTCGTTGTCGCTGCCGCTCTGGCCTGCGCCGTGGAGCCAGATGACGATGGGGTAGCGCTGGGTGGCATCGAGTTTGGGGTTGCCCCAAAGCTGGTAGTTCAGGCCTTGTTTGGAGACGCCTTGGACGAACTGGCCGGTGATTTTGGCGGCGTAGCTGCCTTCGGTAAGGCCAGCGTCGCGGCGTTTTTCACGTAGGAGGCCGCGGACGTGGGCTTGGTCTTCGGCGGAGAGTTTGTCGAGCGGGAGCTTGAATTGATTGAAGTCGGCGCTGCGGCGGATGCGGACTTCGGTTTCGGAGAATTCGAGTAGGTTGCCTTCGAACTTCGATTTGCCGTCACTGGAGGTCCAGGTGCGCGGCGGATGGGTGGGCGCGGCGGCGTGGAGGGCAGTGGTGAGGAGAAGGAGGAGGGCGATGAGCGGCTTCATGCGGCCCGTATGGTGGGCTGATCGTGCGTGGGGTCAATCAAACACGACGGTCTTGTTTTTGAAGACGAGCACCTGATCGCGGACATGCCACCAGAGGGCTTTGGCGAGGACGTTTTTCTCCAAATCACGCCCGAGTCGCACGAGGTCGGCGACGGTGTCCTCGTGACTGACGCGCATGACATCCTGGTGGAGGATGGGGCCCTGATCGAGCTCTGCGGTGACGTAGTGGCTGGTGGCGCCGATGATTTTCACGCCGCGCTCAAAGGCCTGATGGTAGGGCTTTGCTCCGATGAAGGCGGGGAGGAAGCTGTGGTGGATGTTGAGGATGCGGTTGGGGAACTCGGCGATCATGGCAGGGCCGATGATCTGCATGTATTTGGCGAGTACGACGGTATCGACTTTTTCGGAGCGGAGGAGGGCGATCATGGCCTGCTCTTGCTGCGCTTTGTTGTCCTTGGTGATTTCAAAGCGATGGAATGGGATGCCAAAGCGCTCGGCTGCGGGGCGGAGGGTGTCGTGATTGGAGATGATGCAGGGGATGTCCACGGGGAGCTCGCCGGCTTCGTAGCGTGCGAGGAGGTCGTAGAGGCAGTGGTTTTCTTTGGTGACAAAGAGGGCGACACGCTTGCGCTGGCTGGAAAAGGCGAGCTTGAGCTGCATTTCATGCCTGCGGGCCATGGGCTGGAGGCGTGCTTCGATTTCTTCTTTTTCGAGGGCGAAGTGCTCTAGGCTCCACTCGAGGCGCATGAAGAAGGCGTTCTGATCTTCATCAATGTGCTGCTGGAGGTCGATGATGTTCCCACGGTGGGATGAAATGAAGCCTGTGACGTCATGTACGAGCCCTGGCCGGTCTGGGCAGTGGATGAGGAGGGTGGCGGTTTCGGGCATGGTAGATGCGTATTACGGATGGGTTCAGTTCGTGAGCATTGCGCGGGCGACTTCTTCGAGCCTGGCGCGGAATTCGTTGAAGCTGGGCATGTCGATCTTGGCAGGCACAAGTTGCTCGGTGAAGATCATTTGGTTCAGATCACTCAAAGTGGCCTCGTGTGCTGTGAGAGCAGCGGCTAGCTGTTTTTTGGCGCTTTGCGGGCTGTTGTCATTGCCGGAGATGGTTTCCAATTCGGCGCAGTGTTGGTAGGGGTTCTTTTTGAGTGCACAGAGCAGCCAGGCTTCACTTTTCGGCTTCGGCAGCATGGGGACGCCTCTTGGATACCCGGCGGCTTCGAAGCCAAGATTCATCGAGTCGAGTTTTTTGCGCCTAGCTCCGCGTTCGGTGCTGGCTGTGCCATCCGTGTCACGAAACAGCACCGCCATGGTGGGCAGCTTTTCCGAGCGCTCCACTTGCAGGGCATAAGTGGCGAGCGTCATGGCATTTTTGAAGAAGAAGGAGGTGTCTTTGCCTCTTTTTTTGCCGGGCAATGACATTCCCCTCTTTTCACGACCTCTGCGGCCAAGTTCGGCCTTCCTCATGAATCGGATGCCTGTACTCTCCAGCGGTGAATAGCCCCAGATTGGACTGACTAGGGCATCAATGAAGGCTCCCATAGCTCCAGGCTGAAACTCGGGCGGCTCACAAATCGCTGCCGCATCCGTGCAGTAGCCGATGTCGGTGGCTCCTTCTCCTGAAACGATGATGATCATGCGGCTCGTTGGGTGGTGTCCCGCCTGCGTTTCGGTAGCTTCTGCGTGAGTTTTGTCAGATTCGTGTCCGCAAAGACCTCTCCAGGTCCGAGTGCCTCCAATTTAGCCCCGACCTCCGGGATGTCGAAAAACCGTGTGGAGCGTGTGTGCCCCGCTTTATCGCGGTATAGAAGGTACACGCTCTCCTTTGCCACTTTGTCTTCTAGGTAGTTTAAAATCATCGGACTGTGCGTGGTGACGATGACCTGCTTGTTTTTTAGGTTCACCAAGAAATCCACCAGCTTTTCGACCAGCTCTGGATTGATGCCGTTTTCGATCTCATCAAACAGCAGTACTGGATGCTCACTATAAGCCTGTGCTAAGATGGCGATCACGCGGAGCATGCCGTCATTCATGTGGCTGGCGGAGATATTAAAGTTCGTGGAACCCAGTTGCTCCCAGCCTCCCAGCTTCTTCCAGCCACCGCGAACCGTGGAAACATCTAGCCGTGTCAAAAATGGATAAAAATGTCTCAAATCGCTCAGTAAGGATGCTTTGGATTTCGCTGACAGAGTATCTAAAAAGGCGGAAAGCTGCTCGCCGCCATGTCCGATGTCCTCTCCGCGTCTAGAGCGACGTCGCATGGCAGACGGACTGAGTAGTTCAAGAGACTTTAGGCCGAGCAAAAAAGCCCGCAGATCGCGAACTGCAGGCACAGGCAGCTTCGTGTGGACAGAAAGTATGGAGCCTTCGAAATTTAGGGTACCTGTTTTCTCGGACGTGAGCGGCCCATGAAAACCACGCTCTTCATACTCCAGCCTGCCCTGCAAGTGATTCATTACAACATGACCGCGTAGCTTCACGCTCTCTACTTTGCAGCGCTTTTGCCGACGGTCGAATAAACCCTCCCAACATACTCTTTGACCATTAAGATTAACGTCTAAGGCAAAAGGAACTAGCGGTGATGGCCTCTGAACAGCCAATCCCATTCCGGAAATTCGACTCGCTAAGTCCCCCATTTCCCACTCCCGCCTTTCCAACCACTCACTAACATCTCCTTCCATCAAGTGAGCCAAAAAATCCAGCGCCTGAAGCACGGTGCTTTTTCCGGAGCCGTTCATGCCGACTAAGCAGACAAATTTCCCCAAATCGTGACCTTCCTCTGGCAAATCGAAGTCCACGAGGGACTTGAAGTTCTTTATGTGAAGGTGGGTAATCATAACGGCCTAATTTGAGGTGTCGGTGCCCCGAGGTCAAAGCAACTTCTTTCCAGGAAAGCGGGTGCAGATGCCCTCGCCTTTGACGATGGCGGGGAGCTGCTCGGCGTGGCGGCCGCTGGCGATGATGCAGTCAATGCCGGCGTTGACGGCGTCTTGGACGGCGCGGAGTTTTGAGATCATGCCGCCGGTGCCGAGCTTCGATTTTTCTTCTTCGGCGTGGTGGAGGACGGCGTCGATGTCTTCGACGAGGGGAATGGGGCCTTCCTCGGGCTTTTTCATGTCACGCAGGAGGCCGGGGGCGCTGGTGAGGAGGATGAGGGTGGTGGCACCCCAGAACTGGGCGATGCGGGCGGAGAGTTTGTCATTGTCGCCATAGCGTAGCTCTTCGATGGCGACGCTGTCGTTTTCATTGATGACGGGGACGACTTGGGGGAAGTCGAGGAGGCGCTGGAGCACGGCTTTGACACGCGGAGCACGGTCTGCGGTGTCGAAGTCCTCATGGGTGACTAAAAGCTGGGCGACATGGAGGCCATGGTCCCGCAGGAGGCTCTCGTAGGCGTGCATGAGGTGTGTCTGGCCGACGGCGGCGAGTGCCTGGAGGGTGGTGACATCGGTGGGACGCTGGGCGAATTCGAGGGGCTTCAGGCCGGAGGCTACAGCGCCACTGGTGACGATGACGACGGCGTGACCTGCCTGCTTGAGCAGTGCGACGGCTTCGACGAGCTTGCGGAGCTGTACGGGGTCTGGCTCAGGCGTGCTGACCTTCGTCAAGATGCCTGATCCGAACTTCAATACGATACGCTGGGCGGTGCGGGACATGGGGCGCGGACTATGGACGCCCTGAGGGCGGGGGAAAGCAGTTTTCACAGCCAAGCAGCACGGTGATTGCCATCGAGGCGGCATGAGTTTAGAGAGGGTGGGCATGCCGCCTGCCATTCTCATCATCGAGGACGAATACGCTCTCGCCGCCGCTCTAGCGACGGTGGTGCGCCGTCAGGATGCGGTGGCGGTAGTGGCGGCCAGTGGCCAGGGCGGGCTGGATAAGCTGGGGGAGCAAAGCTTTGCGCTGGTGCTGCTGGATGTGGGGCTGCCGGATATGAGTGGGCTGCGTGTGCTGGAGAAGATCCAGGCGCTGAAGAATCCGCCGCCCGTGATGGTGATCACGGCGCATGGCACGCTGGACACGGCGCTGGAGGCACGGCGACTGGGGGCGCGTGAGTATTTCCTGAAGCCGCTGAATCTGGCCGATATCCAGCGTGTGCTGCGTGAGGTGCTGCATGCGCCAAAGGCTGCGCAGAAGCCTGGCGCGGCGAGTATGATCGGGAGTAGTGAGCCGATGCAGCGTGCCTTTGCCGAGATCGCCCGGGCGAGTGGCTGCGAGCTGCCGGTGCTGCTGCTGGGGCCGCCGGGGAGTGGAAAAAGCCTCGCGGCGAGTGTGATCCATCGTCACAGCGCCCGAGCGGGTGAGGTGCTGCGTGAATTCCGTGCGGATGAATGGCCCGCAGAGCGTGCAGAGGCGGCTCTGAATGATGCGCTGGCGCAGAGTGATGCTGGGGTGCTCTTTCTCGATGAGATCGGCTCCTGGTCCAAGCCGCTGCAAGGGGCGCTGATGGGCCGCATCACGGCAAAAAACACCGCCGCACGGCTTTTGGCAGCGAGTAGTGAGGATCTGGCCGCGAAGGTGGCTGCGGGGCTTTTCCGCGAGGATTTGTTTTATGCACTGTCGGTGCTGCGAGTGACGCTGCCGCCGCTGCGGGAGCGTACAGGCGATCTGCCGGCCCTGGCGGCGACGATGGCCGGAAATCACGCGATTTCGGCCGAGGCGCTAGCGCTGCTGAAAGTACACACTTGGCCTGGAAATGTGCGTGAGCTGCAAGCGGCCCTGGCGCATGCGGTGGCGGTGTGTGGCGGTGCTACGATATTGCCGCATCATTTGCCTGCGGCTATTTCTGGGGCTGTGAGCACGAATCACCTGGAGGACTCGATGCGCCGCAGTCTCGCAGCGTGGCTGGATCAGCGCACGACGGGTGAAGATGATCAAATGCCGTCCTATGACGAGCTGCTCGAAACAGTGGAGACCGCGATGCTGGAGACGCTTTTGCGGCGATTCGATGAAAAGCCGACGCGACTGGCTGCGGCGCTGAAAATGAACCGTGCGACGCTGCGGCGGAAGCTGAAGGAGTGAGCGTGGCGGCTCACAGGAAGCGCTTCACCCGATCGCGCACATCTTGCTCCAGTCGCTGGACGAATTTCGTGGAGAATTCGACCACGCAGAGGCTGTCGTCCTCGACGAGTGGAGTCATGTCCATGGCGAAATTCAGCAGCGTGGCGCTATCGGTCGTGTGGGAGTCGAAGTAGGTGGCATTGGCGTGGCGCAGGCCTTCTTCCGCTAGGTCGTAGCGCTTTCCGCCAGCGATCTGGCTGTCGAAGACGCCGAGGAGCGGACGCAGCAGATGGGGATGGTTATCGACACCGAGCATGACTTTGTCCTGGGCGAGCAGCCAGTCGAGCTTACGCCAGACCTCGCAGCCATAGACTTTCTTGGGGCGCATGTCCTTGGGGAGCTGGCGGATGGCCTCTAGGCAGCGCAATACGGTGGCGACGTGCGTGTCGTGGCGGTCACATGGATTGTGGAGATAAAGCACCTGCGGCTGGGCATGCTCGAGGATGAATTTTAAATCCGCTACACATGGCTCATGGCCAGGGCGCTTCACTTCCTCACTAGGATAGCCGAGCTGGATCTGAATGCTGTATTCACCGACGAAGGCAGCCTTCTGCTGCTCATGGAGGCGGACGAGCTGCATCTCCTCATCCGTGTAGCTGGCATAGGCACCTTTGCGCGGACTACCAGCACCATCGGTGACGACCACGCCGCCGAACCATTTGTCCTTGGTGTGAAAGCACTCGGTGATGCCATGATAGGCGGCGATTTCTAGGTCATCTTGATGCGAGACGATGCCTAGATGGGTCACGCGACGAAGGGCGGTCCATGAATCGGTGGTATCAGGAATGAAGACGTCGTGTTTGGGATGGCGGAATTGCATGGCAGTGACCAAGAATGGCGAGATATGGAGCAAAGCCAAATTTTCGTGTCTTACTTTCTTATCCTCCGAAGGATTCTAACCGCTGATGAGACGCTAACGCGACGCTGATCACAGAATCATACCTCTTGATCAGCGTAATGGTGTAGCCGGGATCTGCTGGGACATGGCGGCGGCTTGATCTGGTGTGGTCTGGCTTTCAGGAATGCCCCCTCAAGGGGTAACGAGCCATGGTCTGCAACGATGAGTCAACTTTAAGTCTGGTTACTAATTCAGAGCTGTTTCAGTACGGCTGCGTAGTTCTTCTCGAAGTTCTCCATGGCGTCCACGCGCGTGATGCCAGCCGCTTTGAGCTTTTCAGCCTCAGCCTTGGCTTCCTGCACCAGCTCACGCGCCTCCAGGCTGTGACGGCGGAGTCGCTTTTGGTTTTGCGCGATCTCTGCCCGCAGAAATGAAATGAGACGCATACCGATTCCAGGCACTTGCGCCGCCTCGGCGGCGATTTCGGACGGGATAGGGGTGATGTCAGTGATGCTCATGGGAGGATGATACTTTTTTCATGGATGCTGGTCAACGCCTCTTCTTTGCCTTTGCAGTCTCGTTCTACAGAACGAGAGGGTTTGGGAAAGCTATCCACTGCCCGGAGACGCCCGCCTTCCGCAGTCTGGCGGCTACGCCTACGGGCGATGCTCAATCCTACTGCTTGATCAGCGCGATGGCGCGTGTGGGCATCTGCTGGCGCAGCGCTTCGGCTTGATCTGGGGTGATCTGGCTTTCAGGAATGCCTTCTCAAGGAGTAACGAGCCATGTTCTGCAACGATGAGTCAACTTTAAGCCTGGTTACTTGCTGTGGTTACTTGCTGTTAGCGAAAGCGACCAGAAAGCCCGTGTCAGCGATGCCTCTCATGCTTTGGAGAAGCCTTTGCGCTGACTGAGATTGCGTGGGCCTGTGACTGCACCTGCCAGCTTCATGAAGGGTTTGGCGGCGGAGGTATGCTTTCTTTCTTCTTCCAGCTTTGCCCGCACGAGTCTCTGCGGGGTCGTTCCCTCGCGTGTGGCTTGTTCCTCCAGCCAGCCAGAAAGCCCGGTGGGGATGCGAATGGTGATGGATTGGCTCATGCTGATGAGTTTAACGAGGGGCCGAATCGGGGTCAAGCGGGCTTTGGTCATGGCTTAATCATAGCTCTTGATCAGTGCGGTCTTGCAGTCTGGCATCAGCTTCCGCAGGGCTTCGGCTTGATCTGGGATGAGTTGGCTTTCTGGAATGCCATCTCAAGAAGTAACGAGTGATGGTCTGCAATGATGAATCATACCTTAAGTCTGGCTACTTATTCGAGGGCCGCACCTTGACCAACGGTGAAGATGTTGCAGTCAGGGAGTGCGGCACGCAGCATTTGGATTGCGGTTGCAGTTACCTTTGTTCTACCCAGTCGCAGTTGCTTGAGGCGCTTAAACGATGCGAGCGTTTTGGCCGCTGCATCCGTGATGTCACAGTTGGTGAAGTCCAGGGAGATGTAGTCCTGTCTTGAATTGAGCTCAGCCACCCCCTGATCCGTAATCATTGTGTTGTCGAAATTAAGCACACAGAGTGAAGGCAAGGCGGTGATGATCTTCAGGCAGGAGTCATTCACCTTTGTGCCCGTAAATTGAATATTGTTGATCTGCCTCAAGACTCGGA
This sequence comes from Verrucomicrobiaceae bacterium, assembly GCA_016713035.1. Lineage (NCBI taxonomy): Bacteria > Pseudomonadati > Verrucomicrobiota > Verrucomicrobiia > Verrucomicrobiales > Verrucomicrobiaceae > Verrucomicrobiaceae bacterium. The sequence goes on along the minus strand of JADJPW010000001.1, from coordinate 1,578,545 downwards.
GTTGTTCGATGCCTTTGGAGGTAAATGCCTTCTGGTGTGCCAATGAAAGCACATGGACTTCAGGCAATAGGGCCAACAGCTCAAAATCGCTATCCAATATTGGCCTATGCGTTCTTAAAGCGCTGAGTGCGATTTCACTCACGATGAATGGGGCTGGAAGTTGAGAGATCTCGGAAATGACTTGGGTTTGTCCAGATAGATGTGGATTGTTTACTCTAATCAGCGCACCCAATTTTAACAATCCAGCGATAGCATCCATGCGGGTGAGTGGCCCGCTTGGCGGGACCTGACTTTCTTGACGGGCGCTATCGAACGGGTGCAGCACCGTTCCTCCAGCGAGTTCGAGAGCTTTGGCCACACTTGCTTCGCTCCGGTTGAGCGGGCCGCTTTGATCCCGTTTACGGAGCCCAAAGAACATCCCCAGCGCGATGATCGCAACGCCCATCACGAGGCCAAAGACGAGCGCGGCTCGGGGTCTCGTAGCGCCACTCGCAAGAGTGTGGCCTGCGGGTCTGTAGGCCCCTTTCTCGTCCTCCGCCTCCACGTCCTTGCGGACGCGGCTACTCAGCGCGATCCCGCTCACCGCGCTTTTGACCTCACTCGCCTTTTGATAACGGTCTTCGGGGTTACTTTGCATCGCCTGGCCCACGATGTCGTCCCACTGGGGGTGTACATCAGCCCGTTGTGAGGGTGGTTTCCAAACGCCGCGCGGGAGTTGGCCGGTGATCATCTGGTAGATCATCACGCCGAGGGCATAGATGTCCGCGCGGTGGTCGATCTCCGCACTCGGGTCGAACTGCTCCGGCGCAGCATAATCGGGCGTACCCATGCCAGATCCCGTCTGCGTTTGAAAGCCATTCTTCACGTCAAAGTGTTTCGCCAATCCAAAGTCCGCCATCTTGATGCGCCCCTCCCGCGTCAGCATAATGTTACTCGGCTTGATGTCGCGGTGCACGATACCGTGGTCATGGGCAAATTGGAGCGCATCACAGATCTGCGGTAGCAGCGTCAGGGCCATCTCCTGCGTCATGCGGTTGGTGCGGATCACCTCCATGAGGTCCGCTCCATCCACCAGCTCCATGACGATGTAGAGGTAATCGGGACCTGCCTCCCCGTAGTCGATGACGCTGACGATGTTGGGGTGATTCAGCTTGGCCATGGCCAGCGCCTCCCGGCGAAAGCGCTCCTCAAAGCCGTGGTCCCTACCCTGATCACGCTTCATGATCTTGATGGCCACCGGGCGCTGGAGTCTCACTTGAGTGCCCTTGTAAACAGCCCCCATGCCTCCCTGTCCGAGAAAGCTTAGGACGATGTAATCCCCTTGCGGCAGCAGTGCCCCCAGCTCTTCCGGCAGGGGGATGCTAGGCACTCCCTCACGATGAGTGGGCACCGCCGGTCCCGTCACCGGAAGGGTGGCATCGGGGTCGGGGAGTGGCTTTGGTGAATCTGACATCGGAGGGACTTTGAATAGTTTGATGTTTAAATGCGCCACCTCAGCCTATGCTTGGAGGTCGGCAGACTAAGGTTCCACAATCTGGACATCTGGCCGCGCTTTCTGGAAGGCGGCGAGTTTGACGGGATCGATGGGTACATCCAGCCTGCCTCTCTCCGGCAATATGAGTCGGTTGAGCGACTTGATGCCAGCCAACGTCGGCAGCAGGTCATTAAGGACCTTTCCGTCTTTTTGGTGTGCGAAGACCAGCGTACCCACTGCACTCTTCGGATGCATGGCACTCAGGTAGTTTTCAGGATAAGTGCAGCCCCTAAGCGCAAGCTGCCCGCATTCCACTAAACCCACTGCCCTGACAACGGCGTCATTGGCTAAAATACATCCTTCTAAAACTAACTCGTCCGTCAAAGGACGTACTCCCTCGAGGCTTTTCACAAAATTCTGACTGAGAACCATGTAGAGTATTGCGAGTCTTGTGAGTTTGCGAAATCCAGTAAAATCAATGGGATCCAGTTCCAAACGGGCAGCCACATCAGATGGTCCGCGTAGAAACAGTCTTTCCAAGTTGGGCAACTTGGCCAACGCTGAAATGCTGGATGCTTTGAGTATTTTGGGATCAATGTAGATCCCTAATCCTCGAAGTTGTTTCATGGTGCTGAGTTGCAGCACGAACGCATCATCACAATCTTTAACAATATCGATGGATGTTAGACGCGGATGCGAGATGATGATCTGCCGGGCCTTTGCCGACAGTGTCTTTTGGGTATTGATATCAAGTGTTTCCAATTTAGTCAGCAATGCCAGTTTTTCCCATCCCTCGGGTTCTGGGCTCATGCCATTGTCGATATGAACTTTTAGTTCCTTGAACTTAGGCCAGGAAGCGCAGACATCTAGAAAAGAGGTGCTCAGAAAGGTATCTTGCAAAGTCAGACTCTCCATTTTTTCTAGGCCCGACAGGAGCTTCATCTGAGCATCATCAAATGCCTTTAAACTCGGAGTAGTCGCGGCATTCAACGTGATCTTAATCAGATCGAAGTTCTTGACTGGCATCTGAGCCATCCCTTTGATGTCAGTGCGTTTGCCTGACTGTTCAATGGTAACCCCGCCTCCGTGTTTGAGCACCAGTTCGGCGGCTTGTCGGTCGGCACCTGTCTTATCAGTGGCTTGTGCCATTGGTGCACTGGTTGAGTTAGTTGGTACCACTGCTGGAGCTGGGGAGCTTTCTGCAATGTTCAAGCCGTTGCGATAACCTTGGACTTTGAGGGCATCTGTAATGCTATTTTTCTTGGTAAGGTCAGCCTCAAGTTTCTTCAGTCGCACAAAGAGGGGGGTGGTCAGAAGCTTCAGATTGCTGGCCCGGATCTCTTCCAGCTTGGCGTAGGCCGTGCGGTAGATCTGGCGGAGGGCTTTGAGTGTCTCGATGGGCGTGGCATCATCCTCGGCGGGGATCGGACAAGGAGCGGCGGCATCCTGCAGCCGGGTATCGGAGGGCTGACGAGTAGAAGTCGTCACTCCTTGGACGAGCTTCTTCTCGGCCTCCAGCGCGATGACGCCATCGAGATGCCCGGCCTTCTTTTCGTCGGCGATCTTGCGGTCGAGGCCGCCGAGGTAGCCGCTGTTCAGCTTCGCCACATCGGCCTCGAAGGGAGCAGTGACGCGCTCGGCCTGAAGCTTCACGAACTGATCGTGCAGCACCTTCAGCTCCGGGATGGCGGCTATGGCATCCTCCTCCTTCGCCCGCTCGGCCCTCTGCAACTCCTGCTTCGCAGCGAGGGCGCGGAGGTCGTTGCCTTTTTCATCGACGCCGAGGATGCGGAGGGCTTCGGCTTCGGGGAGGCCGTCGAGGTTGATGACTTCGACGTCGCGGATGGGCGCAGATCCTTGGATGTGGGCAACTCCTTCTGGGCAAAGTGCGTCTTGGGCAAAGCCTACGACTTGGGTGTCATAGCGCCCAATGAGCTTGCCACCCACCACGCCAAATTCCAGGATATACTCGCCACCATCTGAAACTCCGTCTTTCACTGGCATATCAAAGAGTTTCGTTTCCTGGTTTTTGCCAGCATCCCGGCTGAGGCAACTCATCATGCCTTGGAAATATCGCAGCATGTACATGCCAGTGCCGCCGGTTATTTGGCGACGGACTACGATCTGGTTTTGGGCACTTGATTTGCGGCGAAACCGGGCCTTCACAGCGTAGTTGCCGGTTAGGACGGATGGAAAACGGAGCCATTTGGCCGAGGCAGCCAAATCAATCCACCCATCCTCAAACTTCACGCCGCTGTCCGGCTGTCGCAGGTCCGCAGGCAGGTCCTCAAGCTTCGTGAACAGCTTTACCCACTGACCGGGCGGCAAGGCACCCGGATTTGTAACGGGCGACTTAGTCTCTGAAACGGGTGGGGTGGCAGTAGGAGTGCTGGCAACCGTAGGCGAGCGAAGATCATTGCCCTTCTCATCCACGCCGAGGATTTTGAGCGCTTCGGCTTCCGGGATGCCATCGAGGTTGATGACTTCGATGTCGCGAATGGAGTGATTGATTGACACAACCGGCATTGGGTTGGCCACGTGCGCTTTCACCACAGGCAATAGGCTGTCATCAATTCGTCCGAACAATCGGGAGCCATAAGACGCGAACTCAAACTTCACCATTTTGTCCGCATCAATATTGACTGCGGCCGGCAACTCTGATCCAACACTCAATTGCCCTGATGGTAGCGATTGCTCGATTCGTGGAATGCCAGTCTGGGGCAGGATCGTGATTCTTTCCCATAGATTCGGCGTTTCACCGTCAAAGCGTAGTGCTCCTAAAGACTTACTGTTGCCTTTGTTGCGCCGAAGAATACCCCGAATTCCCCATTGGGAACCTTTGGATTGAATTCCTACATTGACCTCACGTGCAGGTGAGGCTGAAAAGAAACCGTCTTCAAGAGTTACGCCGCTTTTCGAATTGCGCAGACCTTCGGGAAAGTCTTCCATGTTTGAGAATACCTTCACCCATTTCCCGGGCGGAAAGACAGGGGCGGGAGCCTTCGCTATCGCAGAAGCCGTCGAAGGCGGGGAAGACGGGGAAGAAATCAATGGCTTGGGCGGTGGCTCGGGGGCCAGCTTTGGGACGGTGCCTGTGCTCGTTCCGCTCGACGGAGCGGGCGGACTACTTTGCTTCGCCGTTTTGCCGCCGCTGAGCATGACGAACGCGCCAACACCGAGTGCGGCGGCGGCTCCGAGGCCGATCCACAGGCCAGTTTTTGAATTTTTGGCACCTGATTCGACGGGGAGGGGCTTTTTCGTGGGCTGGGCTGGAGCGCGGGGCTGCGGTGGTTCCTGTTGCACAGCAACAGGGCTACTTTTGGCCATTCCGGCGCTGGAATAGTGCTGAAGGTCCGGCGCGGGCACGGCGGGCATCAAAAGCGTGTCGAGGTGCTGGCGCAGCTCCGAAGCGCTGCTGTGACGTGCCTCGCGGTCATACTGCATGGCTTTGACAATGATGTCATCAAAGCGGCGGTCTGTGCCGGGGACGACGACGCTGACCGGATGCCAGGCACCGCGTGGGATCTGCCCGGTGAGCATCTGGTAAAGCATGACGCCCACGGCGTAGAGGTCAGCACGGCCATCCACGGGCATGCCGGTGATGAGGGCCTCTGGAGCCACGAAGTCGGGCGTGCCGACAGCCATGTTGCTCTTGGTGAAGCCGTGGTCATCGTTCGCCATCTTCGCCAGGCCGAAGTCGGCCACTTTCACGCGGCCCTGCGTATCGACCATGATGTTCGCGGGCTTGATGTCGCGGTGGATGAGGCCATTCGCATGCGCATAGGCTAGGGCATCACAGACATGGGCGGTGATGGCGTGCGCGTGCTGCGGCGGCAGCTTGCCAGAGCTGGCGATCATCTGATGCACGTCCGTGCCCTGTACATACTCCATGACGAAGTAGAGCAGCCCGCCGGGCGTCTCCCCGGCGTCATACACAGCGATGATGCCGGGATGATTCAGCCGCGCCATGACCTGGGCCTCGGCCTTGAAGCGCTCGCCGTAGCTCATGTCTGCGTCTTCGATGCTCGGTGGCAGCAGCTTGATGGCGACCTCGCGCTTGAGTGATTTCTGCCGGGCGTGATACACCGCACCCATGCCGCCCCGTCCGAGCAGGCCCAGGATTTCATACTGCGGCAGCTCCGGCGCAAGGTCTTCCGGCGCAGGAGGCTGCCAGGGTTTTCCAGGTGTGCTTGATGAGAACGAGGAGGACATAACGGGAGGATTGTGAAGGGCTAAGAAGAAATGTCGAGCGTCTAGACAGGGGGCCTAGAAGCCTATCCGTTAGCCTAAGGGGGTGCTACTCGTTATTTTCCGCAGGCTTTGTTACGATGAGATGCACGTATCGCACACTGGGGCGGCTCAGAAGGGCGAAGCGCAGCGGCTTTCTCCAAAAACCGCAGCGTGAGCGATTGACCCAGCCTTTCGCTGCGTTCAATGACTCCCCTCCTCCTTTTCTCTGAATGTGGCTGTCTGATACTTCGGTGCGTCGTCCGGTGCTGGCTTTGGTGATGAATCTCATCCTCGTGGCCTTCGGCATCGTCGCGTACACGCGGCTGCCGCTACGAGAGTTCCCGGATGTGGAGCCGCCCATCGTCACGGTGGAGACTTATTACCGTGGTGCAGCGGCATCGGTGGTGGAGCGGCGCATCACGCAGCGGCTGGAGGATCGCATTTCACAGGTGGAGGCCATCGAAAACATCTCCTCGATCAGTACAGATGGTAAATCCGAGATCACGGTCGAGTTCACTCTGGGGCGTGATCTGGATGCGGCTGCCAATGATATACGCGAGGCAATCAGCCCCATACTATCGACCTTCCCAGCCGAGGTGGAGCCGCCGAATGTCGGTAAGACGGAGCTGAGTGCTGAGGTGCTCATGTACCTGAACCTCACCAGCGATCATCGCGGCACTTTGGAGCTCACCGACTATGCGGAGCGCTATTTGGTGGATCGCTTTTCACGGCTGGAGGGTGTGGCGCGGGTTCGCATCAATGGAGGTAGTCGTTATGCCCTGCGAGTGTGGCTGGACCGTGAGGCGCTGGTGGCACGCGGACTCACTGCGCTGGATGTGGAAAAGGCGCTGCGCAGTGAAAATGTGGACCCACCGGCAGGCACGGTGCAGTCTCTGGATCGGCAATTCACGGTGAGGCTGAATCGCCAATACGGTAGTGTGGAGGACTTTGAAAAGCTCGTCGTCTTTCGTGGTGAAAATGGCTATCAAGTACGGCTGGGTGAGGTGGCACGCATCTCCTTGGGGGCGGAGGAGGCACGGACGGTTTTTAAAGGCAATCGCGTCTTGATGGTGAGCATCGGCATCATCCGCCAGTCACGCTCAAATCCCCTGGAGGTCGCCCGTGCCGTGCGTGCAGAGGCGGAGGAGATCCGCAAGACGCTGCCGCCGGATCTACGTCTGGAAAACAGCTACGACATCAGCCAATTCATCGAGGAATCACTGCATGAGGTGTATCGCACGCTCGGCATCGCATTGGTGTTGGTGGTGGTCATTATTTTCCTCTTCCTGGGCAGTTTCCGTGCGGTTTTGATCCCTACGGTGGCTGTGCCGGTGAGTGTTTTTGCCACCTGCCTCGTGTTACAGGCTTTGGGCTTCTCGATGAATACGCTGACGCTGCTGGCCTTTGTATTGGCCATCGGCCTCGTCGTGGATGATGCCATTGTGGTCTTGGAAAACATCCATCGCCGCATTGAGGAGGGTGAGAAGCCGCTGGTGGCTGCCTACAAAGGCACGCGGCAGGTAGCCTTTGCCGTGGTGGCGACGACGCTGGTGCTCATGAGTGTCTTTGTGCCTGTGGCGTTCATGCCGGGGGATACGGGGAAGATGTTTGCGGAGTTCAGTGTGACGCTGAGCATCGCGGTGGCTTTCAGCGGCTTCGTAGCACTCACTTTATCGCCGATGATGGCGTCGAAAATCCTGCGTGGCAGGGAAGGGGATGGGCTCATCGCTCGCTTGCTCGATCGCGTGTTTGGCGCGGTGCAGAGGAGCTACCGCTGGCTGCTCAGTCTGGCGCTGCACTTTCCGGCCTCCTCTTTCCCCATCGTCGCTGGACTCACGGCACTCTGCGTGTGGCTGCTGATGAGTATCCCGGATGAATTCATGCCGCGTGAGGATCGCGGTAGTTTCTTTGTCACCGCCACCTCTCCGCCAGGCACGACTTATGCTAATACGGCAGAGACGCTCGATAAGCTGACGGATCGGCTCATGTACCTCGTCGAGGATACAAAGGAGGCCACGCGGGTGAACTCGCGTGCACCGCGGAATTTTGGCTCCACGGCAGATTTTAATGAATCCATCGCGGTCGTGACCTTGCAGCCCTTTGGGCAGCGGCGTGACGGTTTCTCCATCATGGATGAGGTGCGGAAAAAAACCGCTGATATGACCGAGGGCAAGGTTTCTGTCATCATGCGCCAAGCGATCCTGCGCGGGCTGAACAAGCCAGTCGAGGTCGTGGTGAGCGGCCCGACCTTTGAGGAGCTGGCGCAGTGGCGTGACCTCATTTTGGCCAAAGGACGGCAAAATCCGCAGCTCATCGGCCTCGATTGTGATTACCGTGATACGAAGCCACAACTGCGCATCGACATTGATCAGGCGCGAGCTGCCGATCTCGGTGTTTCGAGTGCTGACATCGGCCTCACGCTCGAAACCATGCTCGGAGGCCGCCGTGCGACCACGTTCATCCATCAAGGTGAGGAATACGACGTGGTGCTGGAAGGCGGCTACGCGGACAAACGCAGCCCCGTGGACCTGAACAACCTCTTTGTGCGTAGCGACCGCACGAAGAAACTCATCCCTTTATCCAATCTGGTCAAAATGGAGGAATTCGCCGACAGCGGCACTTTGAATCGATACAACCGCATGCGCAGCATCACCTTCGATGCCGAGCTGGCACCGGGCTACAGCCTCGGAGAGGCCGTGACGTATTTAGAAGGACTGATCCGCGATACGCTGCCTGGCAGTGCCGTGATCGGCTACAAAGGCAATGCGCTGAAGCTGAAGCAGAATCAGGGCAGCATCGGTCTCGTCTTCGCTTTGGCACTGCTGATCGCCTTTTTGGTTCTAGCGGCGCAGTTTGAGAGTTTTGTGCATCCCTTCACCATCATGCTCACAGTGCCGATGGCTGTCGGTGGTGCTTTGTTGGGTCTGAAGCTCATGGGCATGAATCAGAGCATTCATAGCCAGATCGGCCTGATCATGCTGATCGGGCTGGCGGCGAAAAATGGCATTTTGATCGTCGAGTTCATCAATCAGCTCCGTGATGAAGGCGTGGCTTTCCGTGAGGCCATCCTCTCAGCCAGTGAGCAGCGTCTGCGCCCGATCATCATGACAGCGCTAGCCACCGTGATGGGGGCGCTGCCACTCATGCTCGGCAGTGGCGCTGGCTATGAAACCCGCCGCGTCGTCGGTGTCGTGATCGTCTTTGGTGTCAGTATCGCCACGCTGGTGACTCTGGTCCTGGTGCCGATGATGTATGCCCTGCTGGCAAAGCACACAGGCTCTCCGCACGATGCGAGCCGCAGACTGGATGAGGCAATGGAGGGCACGGAACCCTGAGTCCGGCTTTCAGGCTCATTTGCCACGGCCTTTCCAGGAGCGTTTCGGCTTTCCATGGGCTTTGAAGTGCTTTTTGGGAGCTGGGCGGTCGCTCTGCGGGCGTGTGGATGACTTTTGACTTTCTGCCGTGTTTTTCACGAGGGTGAAATCGACCTGCTTTTTGAAGCGGTCCACACTGCGCACTTGGACTTGCACGCGGTCACCGAGCTGGATGGTGCGGCCAGTGCGGCGGCCGATGAGCTTGCCGCTGGCGGGATCGAGCGTGTAAAAGTCATCCGTCATGGCGGAGAAGGGCACCACGCCACTGAGCCCGAGATCGGTGACATCGACAAAGAAGCCGAAATTCCGCACGTCGGTGACGAGTGCGTCGTAGGCGGTGGGGCGTTTCGTTTTGAGCTGCGCTTCGAGATAGGCGTAGAGCTTGACGTCTTTGCTATCACGCTCGGCATCGGCGCTGTTGCGCTCGGTCGCGGTGATGTGCTCAGCGATCAGCTTGGCATCGCCGGGTGTGGGCGGCTTTTCAAAGAGAGCGCGGTGGACGACGAGGTCTGCGTAGCGACGGATCGGTGAGGTGAAGTGTGTGTACTTTGTCTTGGCGAGTCCGTAGTGGCCGAGAGGCTCGACGGCGTAGCGGGCACGCATGAGTGAGCGGAGGAAGCCGATCTTCAAGGCTGCGCCGATGGGTAGGTCTGCCAGCCGGGCGAGGAGCTTTTGCACCTCCGGGCGATGCGTGAGATTCCCGCACGGCACGCGGTGGGCTAGCACGCCTTCACGGAAGTCATTGAGGCGTTTTTCCTTCGGGGATTCATGCACGCGATAGACGCATGGGCGATCTAGCTGCATGAGGCGGCCTGCGACAGCTTCATTAGCCAGGAGCATGTATTCCTCGATGAGCTGGTGCGATTCATCGTTTTCGATGCGCTCGATGCGGATGACTTTGCCCTGCTCGTCGAGGCGGATTTTGTTTTCCGGGAAATCGAGATCGAGGGAGCCATTTTTGAAGCGTTGGGCGCGGATACGCTGTGCCATGGCATGGGCATCATGCAGCATTTGCTCGATTTCGCCCTCTGGCGGACGCTGGAGCACGGCGAAGGCTTCTTTGTAAGTGAAGCGGCGTTTGCTGCGGATGACTGCGGCGTAGAATTTGGAGCTGACGACGTGGCCTTCTTTGCTGAGGACGAATTCGACGCATTTGGTGAGGCGATCGACGTCCGGTTTGAGAGAACAGAGCTCATTGCTGAGTGCCTCCGGGAGCATGGGGACCACGCGATCGACGAGATAGGTGGAATTGCCGCGTTTTTTGGCCTCCACATCGAGTGGGGAGCCGGGCTTCACGTAGTGTGAAACATCGGCGATGTGGACCCAGAGCCTCCATTGGCCATCGGGCTGCTTTTGGATGCAGATGGCGTCATCGAAGTCCTTCGCATCATCGGGGTCGATGGTGATGACGTTGTGCTTGCGGCAGTCGGTACGGCCCTTGCACTCATCGGCGCTGGGTTGGTTGTCTGGGCGTGATTTGGCGATGGTTTGGGCCTCGTGGAGCACGTTTTTCGGGAAATGCAGCACCAGGTCGTAATGACGGATGACGCTGAGCATATCGACGCCTTCGGCATCGGGCGGGCCGAGGACTTCGATGACTTCGCCTTCGGGCGGAGTCTGCGCATTGTCCCACACACCGAGTTCGACGACGACTTTATCGCCATGCAGGGCTTTGCGGCCCACGTCTTTCGGTGGCGGCACCATGACGGCGGCCGGCAGCCGTGGATCGTCTGGTTTGACAAAGAAAAGCTGTTTGGAGATTTGCAGTGTGCCGACGAATTGGGTGCGCTTCCGCTCTAGGACGCGGACGATGGTGCCTGTGTTCTCCTTGGGCGTGATGGGGCGCTGGAGGCCCTCAGCGCGGACATCGCGGCGCACGAGCACGCGGTCGCCATGCATGGCGGTGCCCATGTTGCGCTCGGTGATGGTGATTTCGCCCATTCCGGACTCATCTGGCTGGACGAAGCCCTTTCCAGCGCGGTTGACGGAGATGGTGCCGGGGATGAGATCAGCCTCGCGTGCGGCGATGTAGCGATTGCCTTTGGTGCGGATGATTTCGCCGCGTTTGGCCATGTCTTTGAGGTAGCGCTGGAGTTCCTGCTGCTGCCAGGCTTTGAGCTGGAGTGCCTGGAGGAGCTCAGGCACGTTGGATGGAGTGTAGTCGGCGCTGCCGAGGAGTTTGAGGATGTTTTGTTCCATAAATTGGAGGGTGTTGTTGGTGTTTCGGGCAGGGCAGGGGCGCTGGAGTGATCTCACCGCGAGTGTCCGCGTCGGGCGATGAGGTCAGGGGCATGATCCACGAGCTTCCGCCTGCTGTGAATGATGGAGACCGCCTTGATTTGCGCTCTGCGTGCCATGTGTGTCCGGGGGAGCTGGCTGGCCGTAGTTTTAAAAAGGCACCGCAGCAAGTCGGACGGGCGCACTCTTAGCATGCCCGAGTGATTGCGCAAGTTGCGCTTTGGCTGGCAACCCATGCGGACAGGGTCCGTAGCGCCGCCGCACTGCCCCTTGCTGATGCACGCTGGATGCGTGATGGTGTAGGCATGAGCTCGCTTCGACTTCTGATTCTGTGTCTTTTCACCATGCCAGTCTGGGCAGGCACTTTGGATGGTATCACGTTTGCGGCAGAGGCCGGGAAGATCTTTTTGCCCGTGCATGAAGCCATTCAGGAACTCAGGCTGCCCGTGCAGGTAGATGAGAAAGGTCATGTCACACAACTCGGCGCAGCGAGGATCAATCCGGGGTCACTGCGCCAACTGCTGGATGGCACGGAGCTGATCACCCTGGAGCATCTGGCCGCTGCGGGTGTCTCAGTGGCTGCGGCAGAGGCCGATGGCACGGTGAAGGTGGGGCAGATCTTCCGTGGATTCCGAGTGCGTGTAGCCGCGCACCGCGTGGAGATCAGTCTGGCGAAGCAAGTGCTGCAAGGCTGGCAGGGAGACAGGCTGGTGATTCAGACGCACATCAGCTCGGGTAAAAATGGTCGCACTCCGGCTGGTGAATTCCGCGCGGGGCCATTTCGCTCCAAGATGCATTTTTCCAGCCTGTACCAAAATGCACCGATGCCGTGGAGCGTGCAGATCAATGGCAACATTTTCATTCATGGCTTTAGCAGTGTGCCGAGCTACCCTGCCTCGCATGGCTGCATCCGCATGCCGCTGACGGCTGGGAATCCCGCCAAGTTTTTTTATGAATGGGTGCAGTCAGGCTCGCCTGTCAGTGTGACGAAAGAATAGGCTGGCCTTGCTGGCTTTGTATCGGCGTCAAAGCCCTGGGGCTGTCATTAAAGTCTTGCCATTCACGAGGCAGATTTGCAGAATGTAGGCCTGTATGCGCCTTTGCTCTGTCCTCTGCATTCTTTTCGTCAGCATCCTATTCGGTGTAGCCGATGAGGTGCCTCCGGTTAGTTATACGCCACAGCACGGCGATTTGGTTTTTCAGTCTTTGGCTCATGGCGCGGTCATTGATGCGATTGAAGGATGCACGGGATCGCCTTTTTCGCATTGTGGCATCGTGGTTAAAAAGGAGGGCGGTTGGTATGTGCTGGAGGCGATCGGGCCGGTGCAGGAGAAGCCGCTTTTGCGCTGGATTCACCAAGGTCGGGGAAAAGGCTTTGCGGTGCATCGCGTAAAGCCAGAACTCCAGAAAAATGTGCCCGCGATGATCGCCCAAGCTCGCAGGTTCCTGGGGCGGCCCTACGATATTCAGTATGAGCTCGATGACGCGAAGATCTACTGCTCGGAGCTGATCTACAAAGGCTGGCTTGCTGCTACTGGGCAAAAGATGGGGAAATTGGTCACGTTGGGCTCGCTCAAGTGGCAGCCTCATGAGCAAGTGATTCGCGAAATCGCTCATGGCCTGCCTTTGGAGCGTGAGATGATCACGCCGCGTGATCTGGCTGCTGCGCCACAGCTCCAGTCCGTGTTGCCACTGGCTGCGCATCGTCTGAATGTGCCAGCGGCGAAAAAGGTGGGTTTACTGAAGAAGTGATCGGATGGCACCTTCGTGGCCGATTTTGTTCACTTCCCACGCGCTAGCACGACGCGGAAGCCGATGGTGTTTTTGCGGGATTCCGGTGGGAGGCCTTGGCGCATGGAGGATTGGAGCTCATCAGGTGTCGCGCTGCGCCAGTTTCCTCCGCGCAGGGTGGCGAGAGGCGTTGGGGGCTTGTCGGTTTCGCTTTTTGGCTTGGCGGCGGGTTCGTAGTCGGTTTCCACCCACTCACTGACATTGCCTGCGAGTCCGCTGTAGCCATCTTTGCCCGGTTTGAGCGCGGCGACGCTGGCTAGGTGGGTGAACTTATCTTCATAGTCAGGGATGAAGCTATCGAGGCTGGCTTTCCGCGCTGCGACTGGGTCTGCGAGGTTGTCGATCTGCTCTGGTGGTGGCCAGTCATAGCCCCAGGGATAAACGCCGCGGATGCGGCCATTGCGCTCTGCCGGGGTGGCTCCACGCTCGGGCGGCAGGCCAGCGGCGCGGCTCCATTCCTCATCGGTCGGTAGGCGGTACACATCTTTCGCTCCGATGAGGCCTGCATTGCGCTCGCGCTCGGTGAGCCATTGGCAGAAAGCGCGGGCTTCTGCGCGGTCCACACCCGTGATGGGGAGGTTTGCGCCTTTGACATTGCCGCCTTCATCCATGCGTCCGGGTTTGCGTGCGCCGGTGGCGCGGCAGTACTCGACGTAGTCGCGATAGCGTGTCTCCCACGCGGCGAGCATGCTGTTGTCATCCAGTGGGACAAAGCGCATGCCGAGGCTGTTTGCGCTCCATTCACGGCCGAAGCTCACTGCTTTGCGTGTCTGCATGTCGGAGAAGAGCTCGGTGAGCTCGCCTTCCTTGATCTCGCCCTCTAACACGACATCGGCGAAGCCCTCCTCTCGCAATTCGACTTCGAATGCTCCAGTGCGCACGCGGGGTAGCTCCAGCGGTGTTTCGCCCAAGAGCTGCTCATGCATGAAGACGCGGACTTTTTCCGGCTGGGTGCGGATCACCACGCTGCCGTAGGTCTGGCGCTCGACTCGGAGGTGAAAGGCCTGCCAGTCTTTTTCACCATCGTCCGTGCTGTCGCCATCGATGTCGGGCATGTCGGGTGTCTCGGATTGCCCGCTTTCGACGAAGTAGAAGGGCTCTACGACATAATGGTGCTCCTGGCTGAGGTAGGCATCGTTGCGATCGGACTCCGTGACCCAATAGCGGAAGGCCTCTGCATCGCCCACGGGGACTACGACGATGTAGGCGCTCTCTTTGTCCTTGCTAGGCTGCCAGCGCACGACTTTGCCCTCAAAAGTCCGATTTTCTGCATCGAGGAAGCGTTTGAAGTGCTTCATCTCCACCGGATCGACACTGGTGTGACCACCTGCGGAGGGCTTGAAGATCATGCCCAGGCTGTTCATCCAGCGCTCACCTTTTTGCGGCAGGCGGGTGGTTTCTAGTTTCAGATCATAGACCGCAGGCTCTTTGGAGCTGGAGATATGCTCGATCTCCATCTGCTTATAGCCAGGTAGCATGAGCTGGTAGATGATCGGCACGTCCTCCACGGGATTGAGATCGAGAGGGGTCACTCCTAGCTTCTCCTGGCCGGAGAAAACAGTCGCTCCCGCTGGCTCGGTGGTGATGCGTAGGCGCGGCTGCTGCTGGCGCAGTGCCACAGCCTGCTGGGTGCGCTGTTTTTGCACCCACCACACGCCGGCCAGGGCTCCGATCACAGCCATCGCTGCCGCGCCAACGATCATCGCTGTCCACAGTGCACGCTTGCGCTGACTGGGCAGAGGTTGTCCGCGTAGAGCCAGGGCCATCTCATCTGCGCTGATGTGGCGGTCCTTTGCCTGGGGGGCGCAGGCCACGCAGATCACATCATGCAGTCTGCGCCACACATCCAGGCGGTCGCCGGTGTCTGCACAGGACGGCAGATCTGGGAAATCGAGCCGGTCTTTCCCTGTGCTCGCCTCATAGAGCACCATGCCGAGCGAAAACAGATCCGATGCCACGGAACCTGGCCCTTCAGGGGCAACAAAGCCCTCGGTGCCGACGAAGCTGCGCTGTCCGAGTAGCGCTACGAGCCCGATGTCTGCCAATCGGCACTTTCCATCAATGAAGACCAGATTCGACGGCTTTACGTCACGATGGATGAGCTTGTTTTGATGCAGGTAATCGAGTCCCTCTGCGATGTTCGCACCGATCTGGACGCAGCGCTCTGCGGTGATGCGCTTATCCCGCCGCATCTCCAGACCTAGCGTGTGTGGCAGGTAGGTCTCCTCGGTGATGTCTCGCCCGCGCTCGAGGTCATCTGCCAGCTCCATCACATAATAATAGAAGCCCTCCTGGGAGTTCCGCCCCACCTGCAAAATCGGCACTAGGCCCTCGTGGCGGCGGCTGATCGGCTCGTAGCGTTTGATCGCCTCGAACTCACGCTCGAATGAATCTGGTCGGTCATAATCCTCACGCCACACCACCTTCACTGCCCGCAGGGCTCCGGTGACGCTCCGTGCCATCCACACCTCACCGAATGCCCCACGGCCGATGAGACGGAGCGTCTCATGGTCACGGATATCAGGAGCGGTGCGCGTATTGGCCGGCATGTCTGGCACTCTACGAGAGGGAAAGCTCATCAGGCAAGAAAATCACAGCCGCAGTCTATTAAATGGTGCGGACGGGGCTCCGTGCGGCCCCTCTGCGTCACTCAGCCGCTTTTTGAGATGCCTCGACGAAGATGGCCATGGCATTCACGTGCTTGGCGAAGTCGCTGCCGTCGATGCGGTCATTTTTGAGCCAGCGGCCCTCGGCATCGAGCGCTTCGGCGGCGCGGCGTGCCTTCTCTGCGGCACCTTTGGCCCGGCTGCGCCATACTTTGGGATTCTGCGGGCCAGCGAGCTTTTGGAGCAGTTCCTCGCGTGGTTTTACCAGTCTTTCTTTGAGGGCGTCCAGATCGTCCTGCTGGTCGTCTTTGAAGGAGTAGTGTGTGGGCAGATTGCTGTCGTCGTAAGTGAGCTCGTAGGTGTCTTTGACGAAGAAGAGCGGTTTGTTGGTCTTCAGCTCATAAAAGCGTGCGTAGGTGCCATCTGGCAGTTTGGAGCGCTGATACCACGCGAGTGCGGGCTGCATGGGGGCGAGGTATTTGTCATCACCTGTGAGCACCCAGATGCTGTGGAGCGTCTCCAGCGCCTCGATCGTCTCGTAGGCGGTGACGGATGGTGGCTCAAACTTCCGCGCCCAGGCTGGATGCATGGCGTGATCGTATTGCATGGCCCAGACGGGCTGTGGCTCTGGCATCTGGGCGAGGATGAAGAAGTCACCGAGCTTCTTGATGGCGGTGAGGTAGCGCTCATCTTTTTCCAGCTCGTAGGCACGCATGAGCACTTTGGCGATCTCGCTGAGGTTGCCGTCATTGAGGGTGTAATAGCTCTTGTAGTCCTCTTTGGGGAAGGTGCGGCTCCATGTCTCTGGGTAGCTGGCCTTTAGCACGGGTGCGGCGGCATCGGCGGGCTCTTTGAACTGCTGCGGCCATGCGCCGCAGGGTGCCTGTGCGGCTAAAAGGGCATCAAAAGCCACCTTCTTGGCTTGTTGCAGTGCGGTGTCATCTTTGAGGGCTGCTTCGTGGGCGATTTCTAGCAGAAAAAGCATCGCAGACTGGGTTTTGTTGTCATCGAGGGTGCTCAGGTTTTTGCGTTTGCCGGTTTCCTTGTCTCCGGCGTCGAATTGGCAGCGAAGGTGGTATTTTTTCGCCTTTTCGGGATCAAAGTCGAAATCGCTGTCCCAGCCACCCGAGGCGAGCCTGACTGCGGATGAGTGCCCCAGCGGCATCACGGGCCGCTTTGAACATCGTTGCATCACCCGTGGCCCGGTAGGCCCGCAGCATCGCTAGCCCCATCGTCGTCGTGCCGGGTGGTTGGATGGAGATGATCGTCGGGGACTCGCTGTGCTCCGTTTCGCCGATTTTCCCTTCTTTGTCATACGAGGAGGCATAGCCCCCCTGGCGGGCGAGGTGCGTGTGAGCGTAAGTGACGGCTTTTTTCATCGCTGCGGAGATGGCAGCCGGATCAGGCAAATCGGCGGCAAAGGACGATGAAACGAGGAGTAGGATGGCGAAGAAACGCATGACCGTGTGGCAACGAAGCCAGGAGCGGGGTTCTTTGCCCCCTTTGATCGGCGGATTATGCCTCGAAATGGATCGAAAGCTCCCTCTCGGCACACTGGCATGGCATTCGTCATTGATTCCCGGCCTTCTGCGCCCATAGATGGCGACCCTCAAACTCCCCCTTTCCCCCCATGCCCAAAATCGTCGAAATGCCCAAACTCAGTGACACCATGACCGAGGGGACCCTCGCAAAGTGGCTCGTCAAAGTGGGAGATAAGATCACCATCGGCAAAGCCATCGCTGACATCGAAACAGACAAGGCCACCATGGAGTATGCCAGCCCATTCGAGGGCGTGGTACATCACATCGTCGTCCAGCCCGGCGTTAAAGTGCCCCTGAGTGCCCCTATCGCGGTCGTCCTGGATGACGATGAGGCTGCACCGGCCAATCTGGATGAACTCATCGCCAAAGCCCAGGCTGCCGCTGCTCCTGCACCTGCCGCAGAGAAGAAGCCCGCTGGCTCCGCCGCAAAATCAGCCACCGCTGGCCCACGGCTCCCACAGGCTCCGCAGCACAAATCCCGCGCTGCCGCTGGCAATGCGAATGTACGCGTGAAGGCCTCCCCGCTGGCCAAAAAGATCGCCGCAGAGCGTGGTGTGGATCTCAGTGGCCTCATCGGCACAGGTCCTGGTGGACGCATCGTGCGTGAGGATGTCGAAAATGCACCCACTGGCGGCTCTGGAGGCCGTGTGGCTGCCACACCAGCGATCCGCCCCACTTTTGGTCCCGATGACGAACGCGTGCCCACCAGCACGATGCGCAACATCATCGCCGAGCGCCTGCTCGCCTCCAAGACGCAGATCCCGCACTTCTACCTCCAGATGGAGATCGACGCGGCACCGCTCATGGAGTTCCGCGCTCATCTGAATGCGACGAGTGAGAAGACCGGTGGCAATAAGTACACCGTCAATGACTTCATCCTGAAGTCTGTCATCCGCGCCGCACAGGCCCAGCCTGCCATCAATGCCGCGTGGGATGGTGATGCCATCGTGAAATTCAAATCCGTCGGTCTCAGCGTCGCCATCGCCGTCGAGGACGGTCTGGTCACTCCCGTCATCAAGCAGGCGGAGAAGAAAACGCTGCTGGAGATCAGCCAGGCGGTGAAAGACCTCGCCGGTAAGTCCAAGAACAAAAAACTCAGCCCCGATGACTTCGCGGGCGGCACCATCACGGTGTCCAACCTCGGTGCATTTGGCATCGATCAGTTCGCTGCGATCATCAATCCTCCGCAGGCAGCCATCGTCGCTATCGGCAGCATCCGTGCGGTGCCCGTGGTGAATGATAAAGGCCAGATCGTGGCCGGACAGCGCATGTGGGTGGGCCTTAGCGGTGATCACCGTGTCGTGGATGGTGCCGTAGCGGCTACCTTCCTGGCAGAGATGCGCAAGCTCCTGGAAAATCCCGCGCTCATGCTGGTGTGAGCCGCGGTGCCGTCACAGGCATAGCCGGACGGGCGTGATCTCCACACTGCGTTCGCCTTCACTGATCCAGAGAATGCCGTCCTGGAGGGTGATCTGTAGGTCCATCGCTCGATTCGCGAGGCTGCCGAGTGCCTGCGACTGCTCGGGTGCGAGCTGCCAGACAGTGAGATTCTTCACGCGGGACATTTTATCCGCCACTCCGGCCCACCAGGTGCTGGTGGTGTTGCTGAAGCTATACACCGTCACTCGCCGTGAGCGGCCACAGCAGCGCACGAGGCGCTTTTCCTCTGGCTGCCCCAGATCGATCCAGTGCTCCAGGGCACCCGTGAGATCGCTCTGGCAGAGTGCGGGCTCATCGGCCTCCCACATGTCTTTGCCGAACTCGAGGGTTCCTCGGTCATTGTTCTCGGGTGCATTCATCACCCAGGCGAGTAGTCGTATCATCATGCGCTCCTCCGTCTCCGATGGATGGCGGGCGATGGTGATGGGCTCGTGATCGGCGTAGCGATTCGTATCCAGATCGGAGAAGGAGACCTTCGCTTTATAAATGATCGCCTTCAGGGCCATGCGTGTCGGTGGAGGAGGATTTTCGGCCCGTAGGGGCTCAGATCGGTAGGATTTGTGGTTTGATGACGGCGACCTTCATCGGCTCTAGGGCGGCTTTCAGTCGCTCAAACATCGCTTCATCCTCGTAGGTGCCGACGATGGCACCGCCGCTACCGGTGAATTTCGCGCTCGCACCGATCTCGCGTGCGGTTTCGACCATCTGGACATTCCCAGGGCTGATTTTATAGAGGCGGCGGCGCAGATCGAAGTTCTCATTGAGCAGCGGGCCGATCTCGCGGCCACGGCCTTCGATCAGCATGTCACGCACGCGGTGGGCCAGATTCGCCCACTGATACATGGCGCTCACCACATCACGCTCACCCCGGTTCCAGCGGCCACGGATGTCATTGTGAAAGACCTCAGTGCCCTCACTGAGCTGGGTGGTGAAGGCCACATACACGGAGGGCAGCAGTTTCGGGTCGATCTCTTCGTAAATGCCGTGACCGAGCCGCTCCACGCTGGCGCGATTGAAGTCCATGAAGACCACGCCTTCATAAGTCTGGATCACACGGTCCTGGAGGCCCGCAGGGATGCCTAGTTCCTCATTTTCCACGCTCAGAACCAGGCTGGGCACGATGTGCTTGGGGATCTCGACTTGGTAGAATTCCATCAAAGCACGCCAACAGGCTGTGATGATGGCGCTGGAGCCCGCCATGCCGACCTGAGGCGGGATATTGCTGCCGTAACGCAGGGTGAAATTCCGCCCATGCAGGTCGATGCCGTGCTTCACGCAGTACTCGAAGAAGCGCTTCACACAGGCCTTGAGCAGCCGAATGCCGCCGTAGTAGCCGAACTGCCGCACATTCACCACCAGCTCCTCGATGCTGCCGAAGACGCTGTGATCGCGCTCATTCGGCTCGATCCGCAGCTCTGGCGTTTCATAGAGCGTGACCTCCGCGTGGTAGTCACGGATGATGAAAGAGATGGTCTTGCCGAAGTAGCCGTCGGAGGGATTCCCCACCAGACCGGCGCGGGCATAGGCTCTCGATTGGATCAGCATGCAGAAAAAAGGAAAAGGGGGTGCGGGAGGAAAGCGCAGAAGCTAGGCGGTGTTTGAAATGCTGGCAAGCCGTGAGCGTGGAGATGGAATATTCCCCAGAAGCCGTTATCTCACCGCATACGCACCATGAAACGCCTCGTCGCCGCCTTTATCCTTCTCAGCACCCTTTTTGTCCGTGGGCAGAGTTTTGATCTCGATCTGAAATCTCCCGCCAAAAAGAATGTCGCCGTCACACTCATCTCCGATGCCGCTATGCCGGGGCAGCCCTTCCGTGCGGCGGTGCGGCTGGTGCATGAGCCGCATTTTCACACCTATGGCCAAAAGCTCGCCCCAGGTGTCATCGGCAAGCCCACCACCGTAAAATGGACCCTGCCGGAAGGCTGGAAGCTCGATGAGCAGCCCTGGCCCGCACCCACGCCCTTCACGTCCTTTGGCAAAGCGAGTGAGGGTTTTGAGGGCACCGTGGAGCTGCCTGTGCGCATCACGCCGCCTGCCGCGGCCATCGCGGGCAGCTTCCAGCTCAAAGCCACCGTCGATGGCCTCGTCTGTGACGACAAGACCTGCCTCCCCTTTCTGGAAGAGGCCAACCTAAACCTCCAAATGGGTGCCTCCACTCCTACTCCCACCGCACCAGCTGCGGTCAAGACAGAGCCTGCCACACCACCGCCTGCGCCTTCACCAGCACTCATCGAATCTTCCACGCCACCACCACCACCAGCGGTTGTCACGGAGAGCACTGCCGAGGCAGCTGCCGCGCCTGCACCGCCCGCAGACTTCATGAAGCTGCTCTTCTATGCTCTGCTCGGTGGCCTGATCCTCAATATCATGCCCTGCGTCTTCCCCGTGCTCGGCATCAAAATCATGAGCCTCGTGCAGCAAGCAGGCGGTGAGCGACGCGAGATCGTGAAGCACGGCCTCGCCTACACCGCAGGCGTGCTCGTCTCCTTTTGGGCACTGGCCATTCTCGTCGTGACTTTGGGGAAAGGCTGGGGCTTTCAGGCTCCAATCACCGGGCTTTGTGCTCGGACTCGGCTTCTTCTTCCTCGCCTTTGCCATGAATATGGCCGGCGTCTTTGAGATCGGCACCTCCGCCGTCGGTGTAGGGGCAGAGCTGCAATCCAAAGGCGGCATCGGCGGCTCCTTCTTCACCGGACTCCTGGCCACCATCGTCGCCACACCCTGCTCCGCGCCGTTTTTGGCTCCCGCACTGGCTTTTGCGCTCAGTTTGCCCCTCAGCTCGGCGCTGCTCTTTTTCACCGTGATCGCACTGGGTTTGGCGCTGCCCTTTTTACTGCTCTCCATCTTTCCTTCACTCGTTTCGCGGCTACCACGGCCTGGAGCATGGATGGAGAGCTTCAAGCAAGGCATGTCATTCCTGCTCTTCGGCACTGTCGCCTACATGATCTGGATTTACGACGGCTTAGCAGACTCGGAGCAGTTCCTTGATGCCCTGCTGGGCCTCGTGCTCGCTGCTGCCGCCTGCTGGGTCTATGGCCGCTGGTTCCTGCCGCACAAAAAGCCGCGCACACGCCTCATCGCCATCCTCATGACCCTGCTGCTCTTCATCGGCGGATTCATGCTCGCGGTGAATTCGCCACCCGCGCCGCTGTGGGTCGAGTGGTCACCGAAACTGGAAAAATACCACCGTGATCTCAAAGACCCCGTCTATGTCGATTTCACCGCCCGCTGGTGCGCCACCTGCCAGGACAACAAAAGCGTGTACAAAATCCCCGCCGTCAAAAAACTCATCAGCGACAAAAATGTCGTCCTCATGCGTGCCGACTGGACACTGCCCAATGAAGACATCCAGAAAGCCCTCGAGAGCTTCGGCCGCGCCGCCGTGCCGCTGAATCTGCTCTACCTACCTGGTAATGATAAGCCCATCATCCTCCAAGGTGAAAACGACGAGCTCCTCAGTGAACAAAACGTCAGCGCTGCACTCAATCAGATCCCCTCGAAGTAAAAAAGATCAGCCTCGCAAACAGCCCCATCATGACCGCACCGCACTTCTTCATCACAGGGACCGATACCGATGCAGGCAAGACCTACGTCACCTGCCTGCTGCTGGAGGCCCTGAAACGAGAAGGAAGAACTGCGCTGGGCTACAAGCCCTTTGTCTGTGGATCACGTGAAGATGTGATCCACCTCATGAATGCCAGCCACACAGCCGACACGCTCACGCTGGACGACATCAATCCCGTCTGGCTCAAAGTGCCCGCTGCGCCCTACGCTGCCGCTTTGATGGAAAACCGCCGACTGGATGTGAATGCAGCCCTCGCGCAGTTCCACACACTGGCCGCCAAGCATGATCATGTGCTCGTGGAAGGCGCCGGAGGCTGGGAAGTGCCGCTCAACGAATTCTCCACCATGGCGGACTTCGCCCAGCGCCTAGCTTTGCCCATCATCGTGGTGGTCAATAACAAGCTAGGCTGCCTCAATCACACGCTGCTCACCATGCGGAACATCCAGGCCCGTGGCCTCACCTGCGCCGGCCTCATCCTCAATCACGTCCAAGACGAACGCGACCCCGCCAGCATCAGCAACCGCCTCGTCCTGGAAAAATTCCTCCCCGATGTGCCCATCCTGGCAGAAATCATGCACGGCGAGACCGAGTTGGAGCTACCAGCCTCCTTGCTCTCCTTTGCCAGTCCTCTCAAAAGCGTCCTCCCAGAGACCTGAACTGCTCTCTCGCCACGAGGTCGCCTGCAAATGGCCGAGCTTGCCCTGATTTTGCTTTCACCGCTGTTTCAATCATGAAATGCCTCACACCATCCTGGCTGCTTTGTTTTTTGATGTTTTTCGGAGGATTGCTCCATGCTGCCGATTCGCGGCCGAACATGCTCTTCATCATCGGTGACAACTGGAAGTGGCCGACTGCGGGCATTCTCGGTGATCCGATGGCGAAGACGCCCGCGTTTGATCGCATCGCACGGGAGGGAGTGCTCTTCACCCATACATTCAACCCCGTGCCATCGTGCTCACCGACTCGCTCCTGTTTGCTCACCGGCAAAGTGGCGCATCAGCTCGGTGGGCGAGCGAGCTTGTATAGCGCCTTTCCGAAGGACACGCCCATCGTCACCGATCTGCTGCGTGGGGCTGGATATGAGGTAGGCTTTACTGGCAAAGGCTGGTCGCCAGGCAATCACGAGATCTCCGGCTGGAAGGAAAACCCTGTGGGCACGAAGTACAAAGACTTCGCTGAGTTTCATGCCAAGCATGATGTCGCACGGCCCTTTTTCTTCTGGCTTGGAAACACGGACACGGCCACCAAGGCCGGTAAACTGCCCTATCTCGACCTCGCGAAGCAAAAGCTCGATGCGTCAAAGCTCACCATTCCCGCCGAGCTGCCAGATTGCCCCGAGGTGCGAGATGACCTGATGAACTACTATGGTGGCGTGATGAAAATGGACGAGGAAGCCGCCGCCGCCATCACCGTGCTCGAAAAAAGTGGCCAACTCGACAACACCGTCATCATCTACACCAGCGACAACGGTTGGCAGCTCCCGCGTGGCTTGGCCAATTGCTACGACGCCGGTTCGCGTGTGCCACTGGCCGTGCGTTGGGGAGAAAAGCATGCTCGTGGCGAAGTCGATGCTTTCGTCAATGTCGCCGACTTGGGACCGACATTCCTCGAACTCGCTGGCATCGACGTGCCACGCGCGATGACGATGAGCGGCATCAAATCGCTGATTCTTGGCAATGGCCTCCGTCTTGTCCGCGATGCTGTCTTCATCGAGCGCGAGCGCCACGCCAATGTGCGTCATGATAACCAGAGCTATCCCTGCCGGGCCATACGCACACACGACTTCCTTTACATCCGTAATCTCCGTCCTGACCGCTGGCCTGCGGGCGATCCAGATGTGCACTTTCTTCATGGTCGTCCTTTCGGTGATGTGGACACCACGCGAGTGAAGGATTTCCTTCTCGCTCATCAAAATGAGCCCGCCTTTGCAAAGCACATCGCCCTCATCTTTGGCAAACGCCCACCCGAGGAGCTCTACGACCTGCGCTCCGATCCGGCTCAGCTTCACAACCTCGCCCCTGACCCCAAGCTCTCTGCTACGCTCAAGCAACTCCGCGCTCGCGTGGACGAGTGGATGAAGAGCACGCTAGATCCGCGTGTCGATCCCAACAACGACGACTGGGACAAGTTCCCCTACTACGGCAAGCCGGCCAAGGCCAAAGAGTAAGCATGCCGCTTGGAGGCATTCCATGCGACTAGGCCGCAGAGACCAAAGCCAAATGCGTTTAGCGAGCTATGTGTGGCCCACATTTGGGGCATCGTGAGTGCGAGGTGGGGGAAGACATGCCGGAGGCCGAAACCCAGGGCTAAAATCATCGCGGCTAGCAATGATGCGCCGGAAAGGGCAAAACTAGCCCGCACCCAGAGTGCGTGCTCTTTTTCGAGGCTGCGCTGAATTTGCGCTATCGCCACGCCTATGGCTCCGAGTGATAAGATGAATACTCCGCAGGGCTCCACCCAGAGCCCTAGGCGGTGTCTTCGCAAATCAAGCCTGGAGAGTTCTGTCCAGGAGTGCGGCGAAAGAGATGAAGCCTGCGAAGGAAGAGGCTGTTTTCTCCGAACGCATGGCAAGCCTCTTGTGTGCCTTCATGCGCTGGAAGAAGTTTTCGACGAGATGGCGCTTGGCGTAATGCTGGCGGTCAAAGGGCTGTGGCTGCTCGTCGAGGGTCTGGTAGCCTTTGCGCGGGATCGTGCTGCCAGCGGCCCCGTGCTCCATGAGTGCCTGACGGAACGCTAGGCTGTCGAAGCCTTTGTCGCCTACCACATGCGTGCCGCGAAAGGACTCAAGCATCAGACGGACGGCGGTGAGGTCGTGGAAATTGCCCGCGCACAACACGAAGTCGCAGAGCAGGCCGTCTTCATCAACGGCAGCCAGCAGCTTGGTGGTCATCCCTCCACGCGACAGCCCGATGGCCTGCTGCTCACGCCGCAGCTTAGGTCCTTGCAGACCGTGCTGATGGACTTTGATGTAGCTGCCATCGACATGTCGCAGCAAGCCCTTGGCCTTCTTGCCCAACCACGCCACCAGCGCGTCCCACACCCCGCAGAGGCACCAGCGCCTGAACTGCGAATAGACCGTTGTCCAGAGCCCATAGCGCACAGGCAGGTCTCTCCATGGATCACCAGTGCGTAGGATGTGGAAGAAAGCCTCCAGATGCAGAGCCACGATTTTAGGCCTGCGCCCTCTTCGCCCTGCCCAGCGTTGTTGCACTACAGAATGAATGAAGAAGCCCTGTCACGCAGGGCGGTTTGCAGACTCCGGGTCAGTTTGTTGAACATGGCAGCCTTTCAACTTCAGCCCTGCACCAACCTTGCAGAAAATGCGTTCCATTTGCGAAGACACCGCCTAGTCCCAGGTGTGTGCAGGTGATTCCCGATGCCACCAGTGGTACTCCCGCCAGCACGGCCACACAGGAGGAGCTTGTCCACCAGCCCGGATGACTCCGTGCATTCAGTCCTGCCATTAGCGGCAGGGTGAAGCCGGCATGATGAAAATGCGCCGCCGTAAGCAACACAATCAGCGGATCAAAGCCCAGCGGCATCCAGTTTGCTCGATGTGCAACCAGCCACGCTGCGCCTACGATGGGCGAAATGGCTGCTGCGACTCTGCATAGCCACCCAGCATCACGCAGAGGCTCCTTCAGCAGACTGAGACAGGAAATGAGCGCAAATAGCATGCACCAAACGAGCCATGCTGCGGCCAGCAATGTCGATTCACGACCTACGGGTCTTATCAGGGCCTGGAAGAGAACAAGGGTCATGCTAAAGGCAAGCATCCCTCCGAATAGCCGACGGCTCGATGTGCCCAAGCAAGCACTGCCGATTGGAATTAGCAGTCCACCAGAGATGAGGATCATCCACATGATCCACTGCGGCTTGTCCCAGCCTTCACCCAAAAGCTGTCCGGCGAAGATGACGAGCAGCACACGTAATGCGGTGAATACACAGCCAGCCCACTCGGATCGGTCGGTGTTTTGTTCATGAGCACTCATCGGTCATCATCCTCCTTTGTGAATCACGTACGAAGCGGCACTGCCACCACCGTGCCAGTGGAAAGGCGAGCCATGCCATCCAATGCCGTGGACGAGAGAATGCTCGGATGACATACCACACGCTTCCATCCGTCTGCATTTCGATGAGGAACATCTCCTCCCCGCACTCGGCATGCTCGGGCAGGGTGCCGTAGGTGAAGCCGTGGGTCATGGCTCCATCATGCCGCCGCAGGATACGGCATGGATTGATCCACCATAGGCCGCAGATGCGCACGACCATCGCTACGAGGGTGCTCGCTTGTTGGCCTTCGGTCGCTTGGATGATGCGTGCCCATTGGGGAAACATGACCCAGGCATCGAGTTTCTGTTTTGCGGCTGCGTAAGCCTCTTGTCCTGTGCCGAGTCTCACGCGGTGTTCGTCGGCGATGAAGCCACCTTTGGGCAGGTCTGCAGGTCGATAGCTCAGCGGTTGATTTGCCCAATGGGAGAGCATTTTGCGCAGGCTTTCGACTTTCGGTTCTCGGAGAGAAAGCATGTTCTAGGGGTGGCCTATGGCTTTGTTCTGGAAAACAGGGGGAGTAGTTTGGTTTCGAGGAGTCTGGGCCAGTCGAGGCGGGCGATGAGTTGGCGGCGCTGCTGGCGGGCCTGGACGGCAGGGTGGGAGCGGAGCTTGTGAGCTAGGCTTGGGATGGAATCGGTGAGGTGGAAGAAGGTGGCTTCTGATGGGGCGACCTCTCGGTGGGCTGGGATGTCAGAACAGAAAATGGGGAGCTGGTGCAGCGCTGCTTCGATGAGTGGGAGGCCATATCCTTCCTGCGTGCTGGGGAAGAAAAGGGCATCGGCGAGCTGGTAGAGGCTGCGTACGTCGTCGTCGCTGAGTGGAGCGGATTCTCCGAGGAAGAGGACGCGCTCACGCACGTCGAGCTTTTCGGCCAAAGTGGCGAGTTCTTCAAAATAGAGCCGTCCATCGCCCTGATGCGGATCTGGGGCGGCGGTGATGATGTAAAGTGCCTCTGGTAGCTCGCTGAGGAGGCGTAGGCCCATTTCGATGTTTTTGCGGCGGACGAAGCGTGTGGGATGCAGGAGGACGAGGGGGGCTTTTTCGAGCTGAAGGGCGGAAATGCGCTGGGTGAGGCCCAAGATGCCCGCAGCGTCACATCCGTTCGGAATGAGGGTGATCGGCTCTGACGTGATTTGGGCGTATTGCTGGCGCCGGTGCTCTGAAACGGCCACATGCAGTGCGTGGGGCACTTTTTCGCTCCAGCGGATGTCATGGACCCAGTTGACCCAGCGTGTGTGGGTGGCCTGGGCAGCGAGATCGATCAATTCATGTGTCCATGCGAGATCGAAGGGCATGGTGAAGACATTATGGACGATGACGACGTCCCATGCGGCATCATGCCATTCCTGCCGGGTGAGGATTTCGACGTGATGCCCCAGTGCAGTCAGGGCGCTGGCTTGTTGGCCGATGACACGCTCCACGCCGCCGATGGTTGGCGGCTTGGAGTAGTGTAGGATGGCGATGCGCATGAAGTGGACCGACGTAGGTGCGGGGTAGGCGCTTTCGTCGCCACGGGGGCGTTTTATTTGCCGTAACCAGCGGCGGGTTTGCCGTCTTCGGTGAGGTGGCCAGTGGTCCAGAGGAGACCGCGGGTGATGAGATCGAGGTAATGTGGATCCATGACGGTGGCGGTGTTGTGGCCGATGGTGGTGGAGAAGATTTTGGTTTTGTTAGGGCCGTATTCATTGGTCCAGGCGACGACGGCGTTGGCCTCGGTCGGTTTGGCATCAGGGGGGAGTTGCTCGCCTTTTTTGGCTTTGGGCGGGACGATTTGTTTGCCAGAGGCGAGTGGCTTGCCGGTGAGGACTTGGATGTTGTTGTAGAGCTCTTCGTTGATGGTGGTCCAGTTTTCGAGGCCACGGGTGATGGGGCTGTCTTTATCGGTGAAGGTGATGCTGATGGGCTGCTGGGGGCCGTGGCCAGTGGATTGGAGACCGAGGTATTCGTACCAGCCGGCATTGTCGGCACCGGGCTTCACAGGCTCGCGGAAATTGCCCCAGCGGTAGCTGTGCATGGCGCAGTGGAGATTGACGGCGGGTTTGCCTGCTTTGTGGGCTCCGAGGATGGCTCCGACGTAGGCGGGATCGGTGACGTCAGCGCTGCATTCGTCATGGATGATGACGTCGAAGTCTTTGTCCCAGTCTTTGGCTTTGTAGATTTCAAAGGTGGCTTTGGTGCTCTTGTCGGGGTTGTAGGCGATGTCGACGATGGCATTGAGCCGTGTTTCGATGCCTTCTTTGAGGGCGATCGGTTGCTGGGCGTAGTCATGGCAGCAGCCGCCAGCGACGATGAGGATGCGCAGGGGCTTGACGGCTGTATCGGCCGCGGCGGCGAGGTAAATACCTGCGGCGAGAGTGAGGAGGGGAAGGAGGAGTTTCATGAGGATGGAAGGGATTTCTTGGAAGGCATGAGTGCTGGCTGAATGCAAACGGGGTGTCGAGGGGAAAATTGCGGGCGCTTTGACACGGATGCGTTCTGCGCCAAGACATGCGCATGGGCGAGTTTTTGACATTTGATGATCTGATGGGCGACGCAGTGGCGATGCAGCGTGGAGGGAAGGCGAGTCGAGGGGTGCGCCCCGTGATTCTTCGCCCAACGGGTCGGTGGGAAAGTGCTTGAGACTGAGTTCGTAAACTCGTATTTTCAACTATGCTATTCTTGTCGGCAATTACCTTCGCGTCGTCAATCCAAGACGTTCATGAGCTTGTGATGGAAAAATGGTCTTTCTACATGCTGTTGTTCAGCTTCTTTCCTTTGTTCATTGCTATATATGGCCTTCGCAACACTGGCGGCACACATTGGAAATATTTGCTGATGACAAGCTTGCTTGGCGTTTTTTTTGGCGTGCTGGGAAAAAGAGATGAAAAGATGGCCATCGGGCTTCCTGCGGCGTTGTTTGGCGTTTTTGCGTACAAGGCTCAACGCAATTTTATGAACCTTGATTCAGACCAGCCTTCCGATAATGAATGACGAAACACCTGCTTTAATTGGGCTGATCATTCTCTTGCTGGGCTCGCTCTATTCGATTGTGAGTGGATTGATCTCAGGTCCTCGCAAGCCAGCCTTCATATTGCTAGGAAGCTTCTTATTGCTGTTGTTGGCAGCCATGGTGGTGGAGGCATATTTTTCGGGACCAACCTCATCCCGTGGCTTCCATGAGCGCGAAATGCTTAACGACGTAGCTCTCCGGGTTGTTTTTTTGATCGCTCCCTTGATCGCTGGGGCTTATGGGTGGGCAATCTACCGAGAGGAGAGCTAGCTTTGGCTCCGGTTAGTGGTCACTCGCTTTGACACTTTGTTGTTTCACGCCAAGACATGCGCATGGGCGAGTTTTTGACATTCGATGATCTGATGGGCGACGCAGTGGCGATGCAACGGCTGATTCCGCCAGCGCGGCTGGCGGTGATCGGTGATCCGATCGCGCATTCACGCAGTCCGCAGATGCATAATCCGGCGCTGCGGGCTCGCGGTGTGGAGGCGCAGTATATCCGTGTGCAGGTGCCGCAGGGCAGGGTAGGGGAGGCTTTTCGGCGTTTCGCGGCGCTGGGCTTCCTGGGAGTGAATGTGACAATTCCGCATAAATTCGAGGCGCTGGATGTGGTGGATGTGGTCGATCCGCTGGCGCAGCGGCTCGGTGCGGTCAATACGCTGGCGATCCGAGATGGGGTGCTGCATGGCTACAATAGTGACGGCCCCGGCTTCCTGCGCAGCGTGCGAGAGGCCTTTGGAGTCGAGGTGCGGGATCTGCGTGTGCTGATCCTGGGTGCTGGTGGCGGCGCGGGCCGTGCGGTGGCTGTACAGAGTGCGCTGGTGGGCTGCGGGAAGATTCTTTTGGCCAATCGGACTCAGGAAAAAGCACTGGCTCTGATGCAGGAGATCCGAGAGATCAGCCCTACGACGCAAGTAGGCGTGGTGGCCATGGATGGAGCGGAATTGGGGCAACAGCTGGCGCAATGTGATCTGATCGTGAATGCGACATCACTGGGGATGAAGGAGAGCGATGAGCGGTTGTTGCCAGCCGAGGCACTAGAGAGCAGGCACTGCGTCTATGACATGGTTTATCGTGCGGGGGGAGAGACGCCGTTGCTGGCTGATGCACGGCGTGTGGGGGCAAAGGCAGCAGATGGGCTCTCCCTACTGCTGCACCAGGGGGCGATCTCCTTCGAGCACTGGTTCGGCGGTGAGGCACCGCTAGAAGCGATGCGTGCAGGCTTGCGTAGTGCTGATTCATCGCGATAGGATAGCGGCGCATTCTTTTCCATGCTGAACTCCTCCCAGCACTTCATCCTGAGCTTCCTAGGGCCGCCGATTTTTGCGGCGGTGGTGTGTTACTTGGCGAGCTTGCTCCAGTTTTGGTTTAAGATGCAGCAGGGGGTGCTCATCGCAGCGCTACTGGTTGTATTTATTTTGGCCTACATGTTTGCACGCTGGGCGGTGCGGGCGTGGTTCGCCGTGCGGTGTCCCTTCTGTGGTGGGCGTAGCTACGAGATCGAAGGCCGGGGCAATCGTTTTATGTGCCTTGTTTGCGGGAAGGATCATTGAGCTTGCGAAAAGCGAGGTCTCGGGCACCATGAGTGGCGTTTTTTCGCACCTTATCACCACCATTTCTCTGTTAGCTAAACCCTAGATCGTCACGCTCGTGGTCAAAGCCTCTTACTTCTCCCCGGGAGCTCTTCTTTTCTTTTCGTTTCACGCACTGGCATTGTTGGCCTTTTTCTTCAAGCCAGAGCCCTGGATGCTGTGGACAGCACTGGGACTCTTTCTCGTGAGGAAGTTCGGCATCACTGGTGGATACCATCGTTACTTCTCGCACCGTTCCTACAAGACGAGCCGTTGGTTCCAGTTCGTGTTGGCCTTCCTCGGCGGTATGTCAGCGCAAAAGGGAGCACTTTGGTGGGCGGCACATCATCGCCATCATCACCAGCACTCCGATCAGCCAGAGGACATTCATAGCGTGAAACAACAGGGCTTTTACTGGGCACATGTGGGCTGGATTCTCGCCCCTGACTACGAGGACTATGATGAGAAGCGAGTGAAGGACCTCACGAAGTTCCCCGAACTCGTCTTTTTGAACAAATATCACTTCATCCCACCGCTGGCGCTGATCTTGGTGTGCTTCGGGCTGGGTGGGCTACCTGCCTTCCTCTGGTGCTTCTGTCTCAGCACCGTGGTACTTTATCACACCACATTCTTCATCAATAGCCTCTGCCACATGCTCGGTACACGGCGCTACGAGACGGGCGAATCGAGCAAAAACTCCCTTATCCTCGCCATCCTGACGCTGGGAGAGGGCTGGCATAACAATCATCACTACTACCAGTACTGTGCCCGTCAGGGCTTCCGCTGGTGGGAGATCGACATCACTTACTACGTCCTGCGGGTGCTCGGGTGGCTGCACATTGTGTATGACATCAAAGAACCCAGCGCAGAAGTCGTGGCGGGGCATTACGGCAGCCGTGGGGGCGGTGCCGCAGCCTGAGCGGGGTCTGATTTAGCGAGATAGAAATGAAATCTTGCCGTTCTCTTTGAAAGCTCCTATTATATCCTGCGTAAAATGCGCATGCCTCTCGCACCTGGCTGAATCCAGCCGCCGAGGAGGCTTTTTCCCGATTTCCTTTCTTGCATGATAGACACGATCCAGCGCCACCATCATCCGGTTCACCGGAGGACAGGGACGCGTCGCATGCCACAGGCGGCCCCATGCTGATATGAGTGAAACAGCGTGCCGTCTTCCGTACCCTTTCCTTGCCGGGAATGAACCCGAGCTGGAAAATCCCAACACACCTGGAGGTCAACCATTAGCAATCCATTCCAAACCCTGAACAGCGGTAACTTCGCCCCCCCCCCGCCGAGGCCGCAGCAACAAGGAACCTTCACTCCGCGTCCGCAAGGGAGTGGTCCTCCACGCCCACCGGGCATCGGGGGTGTCGGAGCAGGTGGTGCTGTTGGCGCAGGTGGAAATCGCTTCGGTGGTGGAGTCAGCGGCCCTCCGGGACAAAACAGGCCCCCGATGGGTGGTGGCTCCCGCCCACCATCTGGCGGCGGTGGCAATCGCCCAGGTGGCCGTGATCGCGACCGCTGACGCCATAGCAATGAGCTTTATCGCATCAACGAGCGCATCCGTGCTCCAAAAGTTCGCGTCGTCGATGAAGAAGGTCATCATCAATACGGCATCATGGCCACGCATCAGGCCCTGCGGCTGGCCAAAGAGCGCGGACTCGACCTCGTCGAGGTCGCCCCGATGGCTGACCCGCCCGTGTGCAAAATCGTCAACTACGGCAAATTCAAATACATCCAGGAAAAGCACAAGAAAGAGGCCCACAAGCATCAAAAGGGCGGCAAAGTGAAGGAACTGAAGTTCCGCATCGGCATCGACCCGCACGATTACCTCATCAAAATCACCCATGCCGAGGACTTCCTCGCAGAAGGGCACAAAGTGCGCATCCAGCTCCAGTTCCGTGGCCGCCAGATGGCCCACCAGGAGCTCGGCCACAAGCTCGCGGCAAAGATCAGCGAAGATCTCAAGACCATGGGGCAGTGTGACCAAGCTCCGAAAATGGCCGGGAGAAACATCAACATGCAGATCAGCCCGCTCCCAGGTCAGCAGAGGCACCGCAAGTTCAAAGCCCATCTCAAAGGCATCACCGAGCATCATGACTCCAAGTTCCAGGAAGGTCACGATCCGCGTGAAGACCTGCACGATGAGGAGGACGAGCACGACCATGAAGATGAGAAGCCTGCTCCTACTGAGGATGCACCCGCATCCCAGGAGGTCAAAAAAGCCCCCATCGAAGTGAAAAAGCTCCCCAGCCGCCAAAACCCCGCGCTCCGATGCTGCCGCCCCTGGAGTAACGGGTGAAGTCGTAATTGGCTCTTTTCAGACCGGGCTTTTTGCCCTTTCATCGGTGGTATGCCCACCTTCACCGAAACCGCCCGCCGCGTCTGCATGCGTGTCACACTGCGCCGCTGGCTTTCGTGCCTGGAGCGCACGCTTTGGCCCGTGAGCGGGCTTTTGGCTTTGCTCCTTCTTTTCGCCTGGCGTGGTGGCGCAGGCATCATCACGGCCCTTTGGCTCGCGTGGCTTCTCTGGACCGCTGGTAGCCTACTCATCACTTGGCTGCGTCGGCCTGGTGAATTCAGCGCCCTTGCTCTCTGGGATGCCGCCGCAGGCAGGCGTGAGGCCTTTGCCACCGCCTGGTGGTTCGAGTCGCACCAAGAGCCCAGCCATGCCGCCCAAGTCCATCTCGCAGCGCAAAAAGCCGCCCTACCCGCCGCCCTGCCCGCTTTAGCCCGTGATCTACCTCTGCGGCCCGCACGCTGGCTCGCACTACCACTCCTACTCGTCTTCCTCGGCACCCTCATCAGCGCGGTGCGTACTCCGCGTGCAGAAACCCTCCTCGTCGATGATGAAATGGCCGCACAGGCCGCCCGCGCCGCCCGTGAATTGCAGCAGCACCCTCTCGATGCGCAGAAACTCAGCGCCCTCGATGCCCAAGAGAAAAAACAAATCGAAGAGCTCAAAACACGCGTCGCAGAAACCGCCGCAGAGCTCACCGATGCCTCTGGAAAGGATGCCCGCGAGCTTTTAGCCAAACTCGAACGCCAAGCACGCGAAGCCGAAAAAACCGCCAATCAGCTCACCGAAGAAAAAGACGCCTGGGCCAGCGATCCGCTCGTTAGCGAGCTACGCAACCACGCAGACACCGCAGACCTCGGAGACGCCATCGCGGCAAAAAAGACCGCCAACGCCGTCCAAGCCGCCGAAAAGCTCTCACAGACCCTCCAAGACACCGCCTTGCCACCAGAGGCAAGCCAGCGCATGACGCAGACCCTCACAGACGTGAAACAAGCCGCTGAGGAGGCCGATCGCAGCCGCGTCGTCGGTGGGCATGTCCTGCGTGCCGCCGATCACATGCAATCCGCAGATCCCAAAGCGGCAGGAGCCGAGTTCCAAAAGCTCGCCGAAAAACTGCGTGAGCAGCAACTCCGTGAAATGGCGCGTGACGAGCTCCGCCAGCTCGCCCAGCAGCTCCGCGAAGCTGGAGGGGCCATGACCGGCGAAGCCGGCGACGTGCAGCAGCTCGGCCAACAAGGTCAATCCGCCCAACCCGGCCAAGAAGGCCAACCTGGAGCCTCCCAGCAGGTCGGACAGTCCCAGCCAGGGCAGCAAGGTGCCGGCCAGCAGCAGCAAATGCTCACACCGCCCGGCATCGGTGGCCAGGAAGGCCAAAACCAGATGATGCAGCCCCAACCTGGAGCCGAGGGCGGCCAGGGGGAGCAAAAAAACATGATGACACTCGCCGAGCGCCAGCCCGGCCAGCAGCCCGGTGAAGGCCAAGTCAATCAAGGCCAGCCCATGCTCATCGCTCCCGTCCCCGGTATGCCACCGCCGCAGCCAGATGACAAATCCCCCATCGTCGTCCTCCCCGGTGGCGAGGATAGTGGTGGCCCCAGCATCAGCGTCAATGCCCCCAATGCAGGCGGCAATAAGCCCGGCGCAGGCAAAGCCGAGCTCAACAACACCCCGACCGAAAAAATCGACACCACGCAGCAAAGCGTCGTCCAAGCCCAATCTGGCAATGAAGGGCAAAGCACCACCCGCAGCGTCGCCGGTGGCCAGCGCAGCGGTGAAAAGGCCGCAGCTCCTACCTCCGCACCCACCGCCCTGGATGCCCTCCAGGCCGAAGAAGCCGCTCTGGATGAAGCCGCCCTCCCTCCCGCACGCCGTGCTCAAGTCCGCCGCTACTTCAATGAGCTACGTCGCCGCTTCGAGGGCACCAAATGAGTGCCGCGGTGCGAGAACCGCTCAATGAGGCCTCTTTCCTCTTTCACTCCCCTCACTCCGCGCCATGAAAGAAAGCAGCATGCGCGTGTTGCACAGCATTGATGAACTCTCCTCCGTGCCGGGGCCGGTGGCCCTGGCCGTAGGCGTATTCGACGGAGTGCATCTCGGCCACCAGGAGGTCATCCGTGCAGCCAGTGAGCATGCACGCACGCATGGAGGCACCGCCGTCGTCCTCACCTTTGATCCGCATCCGCTGCGTGTGCTGCGGCCAGGTGCCGCTCCCCGCTTGCTCTGCGGCGCACAGCATCAGCGCCGCATATTGGAGGAAGCAGGTGTGCAGTGCCTCCTGGTCTGCCCCTTCACCTCAGAGACTGCCAAAACACCCGCGCGGGCCTTTGTGGAGCACCTCGTGCGTGCCGCGCGGCCCCTCGGCTGCATCGCCGTCGGTTATGCATGGAGTTTCGGACGAGGGCGTGAGGGAGACATCCATCTACTCACGGATCTCGGGCGTGAGCATGGATTCGCCGTCTATGGTGTGCCGCCCGTGTGCATCCAGGGGGCCACCGTCAGCAGCACTCTCATCCGCGAGGCCGTCGCCAGCGGAGATTTCGCCCTCGCAGCACGCATGCTCGGGCATGAGTACAGCGTTTTTGGGAAAATCGTCGAAGGCCGCCGTCTCGGTCGCCAGCTCGGCTTTCCCACCGCCAATGTGGAGGTGGAAAACGAGCAACTCCCTCCCTCAGGCGTTTACGCCGTCCACGCCCGACTGCACAAAAATGACCCTTGGCTGCCCGGCGTGGCCAATCTCGGCACTAAGCCTACCGTGGCCGAAAATGCCGATCCGGGGCTCGAAGTGCATTTGCTCGATTGGAGCGGTGACTGCTACGGCAAAGACTTGGAAGTTCGTTTTGTGCAAAAACTCAGAGATGTGCAAAAATTCACCGATCTGGATAGCCTCACCGCCCAGATCGCTCGTGATGCAGCAACAGCACGCACGCTGCTAACCTCTTAAATCGACCTCAGAAACCGACTCCAAGTCATGTCACACGTCCTCGAAACCCTCGCAGACCTCGTGCGCATCAACAGCGTCAACAGCGCCTATGAAGGTGGTCCGGGTGAAGCAGGCGTCGCGGCCTACGTGCGGCGTTTTTTCGAGCAGCGCGGCATCGAGGTGAGGGAGCAAGAAGTCTTCCCCGGTCGGAACAACGTCATCGCCCGCGTGCCAGGTCGCAGCACCACCCCGCCCATCATCCTGGAGGCTCACATGGACACCGTATCCACCAAAGGCATGACCATTGCCCCCTTTGACCCCGTCGTGCGTGATGGCAGGCTCTACGGACGCGGCAGCGTCGATGACAAGGCCGGACTCGCTGCCATGATGCATGCCGCAGCAGAAATCCACGCATCGAGCGAAAAACCACCCGGTGATGTATGGATGGCCGCCGTGGTCGATGAGGAGTTTTCCTTCCGTGGTGTCGTGAAGCTCTGTGAGGGCCTCCAAGCCCGTGCCGCCATCGTCGCAGAGCCTACAGAAATGCGCTGCGTCATCGCTAGCAAAGGCTGTGTGCGCTGGCGCATCCGCACCCGTGGGAAGGCCGCACACAGTGCCAAGCCCCACCTCGGCATCAATGCCATCACCGCCATGTCACGCGTCGTCCTCGCCTTGCAAAACGACCACGACAGCCTGCAAAACCACCCGCACCCCCTGCTCGGTCCGGCCACCTGCAACGTCGGCGTCATGCGCGGTGGCGTGCAGGTCAATTTCGTCCCGGATGAGGCCGTCATCGAAATCGACCGCCGCCTGCTCCCAGGTGAAGAGCTCGAAAGCGTCCTCGCACACTACCAGGGTATCCTAGATGCACTCATGCAGCATCATCCAGAGGTGCTCGCTGAAATGGAGCCCCCGATGCTCTCCGATTGGCCCTTTCAGACCGATGCGGGCCATCCCTTCATCCATCTCTGTCAGGATGTGCTGCGCAGCATGCAGCGGGAGGATGGCGTGTGCGGAGTGCCCTTTTGCAGTGATGCCAGCAAGTTCGCCCGCCTGGGCATCCCCACGGTGCTCTTTGGCCCCGGCAGCATCGATCAGGCCCACGCCGCCATCGAGTATGTCGAGTGTGCCCAAGTCGAAGAAGCCGTCAC
The DNA here is from genome assembly GCA_016713035.1 of Verrucomicrobiaceae bacterium. NCBI lineage: Bacteria > Pseudomonadati > Verrucomicrobiota > Verrucomicrobiia > Verrucomicrobiales > Verrucomicrobiaceae > Verrucomicrobiaceae bacterium. The sequence goes on along the minus strand of JADJPW010000001.1, from coordinate 1,541,303 downwards.
CTTTTACCGCGCTGCCGCCCAGCGCTTCGGAGGAGGTACGCATGCCTGACGGCCATAGACGGGCCTCTTGGGCGGAGCAAAAGCTCGCCGTCCTTGACCATCTTGCCGACTTGACCACCGGGCCTTCCCCGCCTTTGTAGGCGGCCCCCGATCCCAACCACCTTTTTACATCCCCCCGTACCTTTTATGGATTTCATTGCCAAGAACATCGCCGAAGTCGCCCCTTCTATGACTCTCTCCATCACCGCCCAGGCGAAGGCGCTCAAGAAACAGGGGATCGACGTGTTGAGCTTCGGAGCCGGAGAGCCTGACTTCAATACCCCCGCGCACATCACTGCTGCTGCCATCGATGCCCTCAATAAAGGCCAGACCCGCTACACCGAGAGCGCCGGCATCCTCGAACTCCGCGAAGCCATCGCCGCCAAGTTCCTCGTGGACAACGGCCTCCAATACGAGCCCTCCCAGATCAGCGTGAACTGCGGTGCCAAGCACTCCTGCTACAACGCCATCCTCGCCGTCGTCAATCCTGGTGATGAAGTCATCATCCCTGCACCCTACTGGACGAGCTACCCAGAAATGGTCCGCATGGTCGGCGGCGTCCCCGTCATCGTCGAAACCAAGCGCGAAAACGACTGGAAGATCACCCCTAGCGAGTTCGAGGACGCCATGTCCCCGCTCACCAAGATGATCATCATCAACAGCCCTGGCAACCCCACCGGCAGCGTTTACTCCAAAGAAGAGCTGGCCCAGATCGGTGAGATCGCCGCAGGAGAAGACATCATCATCCTCAGCGACGAGATCTATGAGAAACTCGTCTATTGCGGTGAAAAGCACGTCTCCATCGCCAGCATCAGCAAAGAAATCTACGACCACACCATCACCATCAATGGCTTCTCCAAAGCCTACGCCATGACCGGCTGGCGCCTCGGCTACACCGCCGCACCGAAGGCCATCGCCACCGCCATCGACACCATCCAGAGCCACACCACCAGCAATCCCACCACCTTTGCTCAATACGGAGCCCTCGCCGCTCTCCAGGGTGATCAGCAGATCGTCGCCGACATGCGTGATGAGTTCGACGTCCGTCGTCAATACATGCTCAGCCGCCTGCAAAACATCAAAAAAGTCCGCGTCGTCGAGCCAAAGGGTGCCTTCTACTTCCTCGTCGATATCGAGCAGACCGGCATCAAGAGCGTGAACTTCTGCGAAAAACTTCTCAGCAAGCAGCGTGTCGCCGCCGTCCCAGGCGTCGCCTTCGGAGCCGAGCACACCATCCGCTTCAGCTACGCCACCAGCCTGGAGATCATCAACTCCGGCATGGACCGCTTTGAGGAATTCTGCGCCCAGCATTAATCCGCCGCCACGCGGCCCTTTGACCATCCCGTAACATTAACCCCGCCCTTACTCTTATGATCTACAACAACATCGTCGAAACCATTGGCAAGACGCCACTCGTGAAGCTCAACAAGGTAACAGCGGGGCTCAATGCCACTATCGCCCTCAAATGTGAGTTCTTTAACCCACTCGGCTCCGTCAAAGACCGTATCGGCATGGCCATGATCGAAGACGCTGAAAAACGCGGCATCCTCAAGCCCGACACCGTCATCATCGAGCCCACCAGTGGTAACACCGGCATCGCGCTCGCCTTTGTCGCAGCCGCCAAAGGCTACAAACTCATCCTCACCATGCCAGAGACCATGTCCCTGGAGCGTCGCACCCTCCTCGCCCTACTCGGCGCGGAGCTCGTCCTCACCGAAGGGCCAAAAGGCATGAAGGGTGCCATCGCCAAAGCGGAGGAACTCGTCAAAGCCACGCCAAACGCCTGGATGCCGCAGCAGTTTGAAAATCCGGCCAATCCAGCCATCCACATGCGCACCACTGCCGAAGAGCTCTGGAACGACACCGATGGCAAGATCGACATCCTCGTCTCCGCCGTAGGCACTGGTGGTACCATCACGGGCGTCGTCGAGGCCCTCAAACCTCGCAAACCGAGCTTCCAAGCCATCGCCGTCGAGCCAGATGCCTCCCCCGTCATCTCGCAGACACTCTCTGGTCAGCCCGTGCAGCCAGGCCCGCATAAAATCCAGGGCACCGGAGCTGGCTTCGTCCCAGTGAACCTCCACCTCAAAGACAGCACCGGAAACAGCCAGATCACCGAGTGCATCAAAATCAGCAACGACGAAGCCTTCACCATGGCACGCCGCCTTGCCAAAGAAGAAGGCATCCTCGTCGGCATCAGCACCGGGGCCAACGTCTGCGCCGCCATCCAGGTCGCCCAGCGCCCAGAAAATGCCGGCAAGCTCATCGTCACCGTCGCCTGCTCCACTGGCGAGCGCTACCTCTCCACCGCCCTCGCAGACGAGGCCCGCGCCAAAGTAGGTGCCTAATACAACCGGCAACCCAGAACCGAGAACCGAGAAAAATCTAGTGAGTACCGAACCCTCCAACAACCCCGCCGCCCTCGACACGCCCGCTGATGAGCAGGCACTCGAAAAACAATTCAAAAAGCTGCTTCTAGCCGGACTCGTCATCATCGCCGCGCTAGTCGCCTGGGGCCTCATTCGTAGCAATCAGCAAGCCGCCGCAGATGCCGCCTCAGAAGCCTTCAGCAGCGCAAAAACTGCCGAAGACTGCGACCTCGTCATCAAAAACCACTCCGGCACCGTAGCCGCTGCCAACGCCCTCCTTTTGAAGGCAGACCTGCATTGGGAAAAGAACGAAAAAACCTCCGCCGTCGATGCGCTGAAGAAATTCATCAGCGAAAACGCCACCCACCCCGCCTACGCACAGACCGTGCTCGCCCTCGCCACCAAGCAGGAAGCCATGGGGGACAAAGCAGATGCCAAAGCAGGCTTTGAGCGTGTCCTTAGCGAATTCGCAGGCACAGACCTCGCCCAGCTGGCACAGATCCGCCTCGGTGACATGCTCTGGGCAGATGGCAAAGCCGATGAGGCCAAAAAAGCCTACGAAGACGCCACCTCCAAATACCCAGGCGTCTCCACCTTTGAAGAAACCAGCAAAACTCGCCTCGACTGGCTCGCCGCCAATCTCCCGACCAAAGAAGTCGATCCGCCACCTGCTCCCAAGTCCACAGAGCCCGCCAAACCCGAGTTCAAAATCCCCTCCGTCACAGGTGGCGGCAGCCTTCCCGGCCTGCCAGAAATGAAGCTCTCCTCCGACATCGCCCCTCCTGGCAGCCCTCCCCCCGCCCCCAAAAGCGCCACCTCTCTTCCCGTCGAAGTCCCCGCTCCTGCTCCGACACCAGCTCCCGCTCCAGCAGCTCCCAAGCAGTAAAGTGCACAGAGACTCTCTGGTCACTGAAGTCGAAAAGCCCCGAATTCCCCTCCACCTAGTCTGGATGGGGACTTGGTGGCCCTTAGTAGCTCCACGGGAAGCCAGAGCACCGATTTGCTCATTGCACCTTCGCAGTTGAATCCGCTGCGAACAGCTCGTAAGCGGAACTGTAGTCCACACCCCGCTAGCCTATTCTCCATCATGTCCGTACGCGTCCGTTTTGCCCCATCGCCCACGGGAGACCTCCATGTCGGAGGTGCCCGCACCGCTCTCTTTAATTGGCTACTCGCCCGTAAAACAGGCGGCATCTTCGTCCTCCGTGTCGAGGACACCGATGGAGCCCGCAACACCGCCCAAGCCTCCGAAGGCATCATTAAAGGCATGAAATGGCTCGGCCTCGAATGGGATGAAGGCCCCTATTATCAAAGTGAGCGCAAAGCCATCTACGACGCCTATTTTGCCAGGCTCGAAGCCGCAGGTCGCCTCTACACCGAGGACAATGGAGCCGTCCGCTTCAAATTCAGCCGCACTGCCATCACCGTCCACGACCTCGTCTGTGGAGATGTCACCTTCGCCCCCACCGAAGAGCCAGACATGACCATCCGCCGCCCAGATGGCAGCTACATCTTCCACTTCGTCAATGTCGTCGATGACATCGAAATGCGCATCTCCCACGTCATCCGAGGGGAAGACCACCTCTCCAACACCTGGAAGCACATCGACCTCTTCAACGCCTTTGGAGCCAATCCGCCCACCTATGCTCACATACCGCTCATCCTGAACCCAGATGGCACCAAAATGAGCAAGCGTGATGAAGGCAGCGCCATCGAGCACAGCTACATGCATGCCGGCTACCTCTCCGAAGCCGTCTTTAACTACCTCTGCCTCCTCGGCTGGACACCCAAGTCCGAGCACGAAAAGCTCTCCCGCACCGAACTCGTCGCCCTATTCGACCCCGAGGCCATCCACAGCAGCAACGCCAAATTCGATCTCAAAAAGTCCCTCTGGTTCAATGCGCAATACCTGCGAGAAATGACTCCCGCAGCCCTCCTCGAAGCCGCACGCCCCTTCCTCGCCGCCAAAGGCCTCACCTGGACCGACGACAGCACCGCCGCCGCCGCCCTCCACAGCGTGCGCGAGAAAATCAACCTCCTCACCGAGCTACCCGAGTGGACGCACTACTTCTTCCGCGAGGACTTCCCCTTTGAAGACGACGTCCGGGCCAAACTGACCGCCAAGCCCGAAAACGCCGCCCTACTCCGCGCCTGCGCCGAAAAACTCTCCGCCTGCGAAGACGCCACCTGGAGTGAACAAACCGTGCACGACGCCGTCGAGGCCGCCGCCCGTGACGCCAGCGTCAAACCGGGAGCCCTCATGCCCCTGCTGCGATTCTCCCTCAGTGGACAAGCCCGCGGCCCCGGCGTCACCACCATCGCCCACCTCATCGGCCGCGAAAAAACCACCACCCGCATCCACCGCACCCTCCACGAGGTGCTTCATGCCTCCAACTGATCCTCCTCATCACAGAATGCTGATGTGGGCCTGGGTATCAGGCGCCTTGCAGCGTGAGGGCGGCTTCGGAGACGGCGTGGGCGGTTTCTTGTTCATCATTGATGACGCGTGTGGCTCCGAGGCGCTTCAGACGCTCGACATCGGAGGCAAAGCGGGCGCGGGCTAGCACGGGGATGTCTGGGCGTGTCTGTCGGATGATGGCGAGTGCGTGGGCATTGATGAGGGCATCAGGGAAGGTGAGTGCGACCATCCGTGCCTGTGAGAGGCGTGTGAGCTCCCACGTCTCTTGGTGCGTGGCATCGGCGAAGAGCACGCTTTGGCCGTGGCGCTTGAGGAGGCGGACCGTTTCTGCATTTAACTCGACGACTAGTGTAGCGACACCGCTGTCGAGCAGGGCTTTATTGAGCTCCTCGCCCACTGGCCCGTGACCACAGATGATGGCGTGGTCCTGCATGCCACGGATTTTTTTGCGGAGGTCACTCAGATCGGCCTGGGCGGCTTTTTTGCGGTTAAAACCGACTTTTTCGAGCCAAGTGGCCAGTGCGGGGCCTGAGCGCATCACCGCAGGTAGTAGCCCCATCGAGAGTGCGGCAGAGGAAAGCAGGATTTGCTGAGTAGCGGCTGTCCAGAGGCCTGATTCGCCCGCTTGGCGCAGGAGCACGAGTGAGAACTCCCCTGCGCTACACAGGCCTAGACCTGCCATGAGTGCCTGCCGTGATGCGAGCCCCATTTTTCGTGCGATGATGGTGATGAGTGCTGTTTTGCCCACCATGAGCAGCAAGGTGAGGAGTAGGATGGGCTGCCAGTGCTGCGCGGCCTCTCGCACGTCGATCATCAGCCCCACGGTGACAAAGAACAGCGTGAGGAAGAGGTCTTTGATCGGCATCACATCCGCTAGGATGCGATGTTTGAAAATCGACTCACTCACGGCTAATCCAGCGACGAAAGCTCCGAGTGCCAGCCCTAGTCCCAGCAGCCCACCCGTGAAGGCGAGGCCCACGCAGCAGCCGATGACGGTGAGGGTGAATAGCTCACGGTTCCGCGTGCGTGTCACGGCATTGAGTAGCCACGGGATCAGCCACCGGGCGGTCACACCTGCTAGCAGCACGAAGAGCCCGCCACGCCACGCCAGACTACCGAGGCTGGCTCCCAGGGCCTGTTTTTCACCCGACTGTGGCAGCAAAAGTGGCAGAAACAGAAAGAAGACGATGATGAAGAGGTCCTGAAAGATGGCGACGGCTAGCGCCATGCGGGCACCGGGGCTGGACTCCTGGCCCATGTCCTGAAAGCTCTTTAAACTCACAGCAGTAGAGCTCATCCCTGCCGCGACACCGATGAGACTGGCTGCCTGCCAGTTCATACCCATGAGGATCACCGCCACAGCGGCTAGCGCACTGCACAGCAGGAGCTGCCAGCCGCCGCCGACAAAGGCGAACCGCCGCAGATATCGCAGCTCTCCCAGCGAGAACTCTAGTCCCAGAGTGAACATCAGCAGCACCACGCCGAATTCCGCCATGTTGGCGATGCGCTCCTGGGAGTCCATGCCTCCGAGGAGTGACATGATGCCGCTGTTGGCGATGATGACGCCGCAGATGAAGTAACCAGCTAGTAGTGACTGCTGAAGCCGCAGCAGAAGCAGCGATACGAGCACCACCCCCGCCAGCATGACTGCCAGTAGCGCAAAGATCGGCGGTATCGTCTCCGCTGCGGCGATGGGGGGATAAAAGAGCATGCGGGATCACTGGCGGACTCAGGTCTGCTTTCAAGTCTGCGTTCGCTGTTCTCCGCGCTTGGTTCATTTCAATGTGTCAGCGAGGGAAAACCATTTGCCGCGCCCACATTTCTCTTAAACCTCTCGCCTCGCCAAACCCGTCACATGGAAGAAACCCACCGCACACCCCCGATCGACCGAGGCCGGGAACTGCTCAAATCCGCCCGCCAGGAGGTCTATAAATGCGTGGGCGGTGTGGACCTGCCGGTGTACATCTGGGAACCCGCACCTGAAAAAGCGCCGCCGTATCCGAAAGCTGTCGCGGCATTCTTCTTTAGCAGCGGTTGGGATCACGGGCAGGTCAGTCAATTCGCCCCACACTGCGTTTATCTAGCCTCTCGTGGCATGATGGCCATGTGCTTCGATTATCGGGTGAGCTCAAAGCACGGCACGGGGCCGCTGGAGGTCATGGCAGATGTGCGTAGTGCCTTCCGCTGGATACGGATGAATGATGTGGAGCTCGGTATCAATCCAGGGAAGGTCGTCGGGATCGGTGGTTCTGGCGCAGGGCATGCGGTGGCGGCTGCGGCGGTGTTGGAGGGCTTTGATGATCCTGGTGAGTCACGCGATCTGAGCCACTCGCCGAATGCTTGTGTGCTTTTTAATCCGGTCATGGACACTTGGTCTAGGCATGCCTTTGGACAAGATCGCTGGCCGGATAATGCGCAGCGCAAAGCCTGCGACCTCATCCGTGCCATCAAGCGCGGCTTCCCACCGATGCTCATCATGCACGGCACCGAGGACCGCGTGGTGCCCTTTGCTGGGACTTATGAGTTCGCCAGGAAATGCGCCAAAAAGAAGAACATCTGCAAATTCATTGAGTTCGAGGGCAAGGGGCACGGCTTCTTCAATTTTAATGTGTCCTTTGAGATGTACGAGGCCACGCTCAATGCGATGGACGAGTTCTTCGTCGAGCTAGGCCTCATCGAGCCTGATCCAGATGCAGGGCTGGGCCGTGAGGAAGTGATCTGAGGGCAGTGTAGGCTACCGATGCAGTAGGAAAGACGTGATTACGTCATCCGCCGCCAGCACTACGATGCAGGAGATCACCACAGCACGTGTCGTGGCTGCTGAGACTGCGCGGGCACCTGTGACTCGGTGATCACGCCCCGCGTGAAAGCCTTGCCACGCACAGATAGCCGTCGTCAGCAGGCCGAAGATGGTGGCCTTCAGAAAACACTCGGTCACATCACGCGGTTGGATGGCTTTTTCCACCGCAGACCAATACACACCTGGCTCCAGCCCCAGCATCTGCGAGCCCGTGAGGTAGCCACCGAAAAGCCCCACACTCACAAATAGCGCTGTTTGCAGTGGGAAGACCGCCAGAGCCGCTAGCAGGCGAGGTGTGACGAGGTATCCGTGGCTATCCACGCCCATCGTCTCCAGGGCGGCGATCTGCTCTGTATTGCGCTGGATTCCCAGCTCCGCCGCGAGTGAGGAGCCGGCCTGCCCCACCAGCATCAGAGCTGCTAGCACTGGCCCTAGCTCACGCACCAGACTCAGAGACACTAGCGTGCCCAGTAGGCTCTCGGAGCCGAAGCGATTCAGCACATAATGCCCCTGCAAGCCCAGCACTAAGCCAGTGAAGCCACCCACGATCAAAATAACAGGGAGACAACGTGTGCCGGCCTCAAAAACGGAGCGAATCACACGCCCTGTGAGTCGCCGCGTCCGCGTCACAGCCGTAAAGGATTGCCCTGTGAAAAGAGTGAAGTCCCCGAGTCGGCCTAGAAGGCCCAACGTGTGTCTGCCGAGAGTGGTAAGCATGTCGCCCCCAGCATGGCGCGAGCCGCATCTGCTTCAAGGAGCAAGGCGCATGCTTTGATCACGACACACCGCCACGAGACCGCTCCTCATCCTCGCGGGCGAGGTCTTCGGTGGTCTTTTCGCGGTCGATGGGGGGAGATCGTCATCATCAGGCATGACGGAACTTTGGTCCTCACCTTGGTAGCTGTCATCCTCGTCACTGGAGCCTGTTGCGGGCGTTTTTTCGACCTCTGGCGGTGGCGCAGACGGAGTAGCCGCTGGGCGCTGGTACTCATCCTTCATATCCTGTTCGTCTTCATCAGCGGTGGACCAGGGATTGTAGTTTTCATTGTCCCAATCGTCCGAATTGGCCTTTTCGAGCTCTTGCTCGTCTTTTTCGATTTGGGCGTAGTACTCGGGATAGGCCTCTTTGTCCTTCTTCTCCAGCAAGTAGGCCAGATAGACGCAGATCGCATAGAGGACATACAGCGGGCCGCTCATCAGCATCAGCGTGAAGACATCCGGCGTCGGTGTGATGATCGCCGCAAAGAGCGTGATGCCCACCAGCGCATGCCGCCAGGTGTTTTTCATGATCTTGAAGTTCAGGATGTCCAGCTTCACCAGCGCCATGACGATGACCGGCAGCTCAAAGGCGATCCCGAAGACCAAAATGAAGCGTGTGGTGAAGGTGATGTACTCACTGATCTCCCACATCTGCTTCGCCCCGACGGATTCCGCGAATTGATCGAAAAAGAGCAGCGCCTTTGGTAGCACGACCCAGTAGGCAAAGTTCGCCCCACCGAGGAAAAGCCCCGTGCCGATGGCAATAGCCGGCCAGAGCAGTTTTTTCTCATTCGGCTTCAGTCCAGGGAGGATGAACTGAAGCAGAAAGACGAGTAGCAGCGGAAAGGAAAGGATCACCGCCGTGATGAGCGAAACATTGATCGCCATCATAAAAGGGCCCGCAACACCGATATTCACCAGATAGGACCGCGCAGCCTCCATGTCTGCACACAGCCCAGCAAGCACCAGGGGATAGAGGATGACCTTGAACAGATCCTGGTAGAAAACAAAGGTGCCGATGGTGGTGATCACCAGCGTCATGACCATGCGCACGATCATCGTGCGCAGATCTTCCAGATGCTCTAGGAAGGGCTTTTCTTGATCAGTTTCGCCACTGAGGTTCAGCGCGACCTTGTCACGAACGGAGAATACTTTTTTGAGGATGCCTTGCCACATGGGGGATTTTTCGGGGGCGGAGAGCTAGCCGTGTTTCGCTTCAAAGCAAACCCTTGGCCGCCATCCGCGCGAAAAGCGCCAGTGACAGGGCGTTGGTGATCTCGTTTTCCGCGATCATCCGACGCAGCTCTCCTGCACCGACGAAACGCACGGAGCTGATGTGCTCGCTGCCCTCCGGTTCCGGCTGGCCCTCGACGCACACGGGTTCCGCGTGGAGAAGGTAAACGCACTCATCGGTGAATCCTTGCGAAGGAAAAAACCAGCCCATCGGCGTCATCCGCCCTGTCGCGGCATCCAGGGCCAGTCCGGCCTCCTCACGCAGCTCATTGTGTGCGGTGGAGAGGATGTTATCACGCGTCACCACCTGCGCATCGATTTGCCCGGCGGGGAATTCCCACATCGTCTGCTGCACCGGCAGCCGCTCCTGCCGGATGAGCACGAAGCGCCCATCCGCTAGGCGTGGGGCCACGGCCACCGCCGCCTTGCGACCGGCTACCATCCAGGTCTGCGGCTTGTCCTGCCTGCCGGGTGTGAGGTAGCGATTCTGCGCCACATGCAGATGGGGATTGTCAAAAACAAGCGTGCTCTCCACCAGGCTCCAACCGGGCTCTGTGCCAGGTGTGTAAAGTTCGATTTCAGGGGGCTCCATGGCTGCTTCCATACTGTCTCCAGGAAAAAACACCAGTTTCCTCGTGCATACTGAAATCTCACTCGCTAACCTCGCGTCCTCATTTCTACCTACCACCCACTCCATGAGCAAATCCGCACCCAAACTCCATAACGCGATGTGGCCCGGCCTCGTCGGCAAAGGCGACGGCGAAGGCCAAGAACCCGCCATCAGTCTCGAGCGCATGCTCGATCTCACCGCCGCAGCGAATGTGAACGGCCAGAAGTTCGAGGGCATCGACTACTTCCTTTTCCTCCCACACACCGATCCGAATGCCAGCGATGATGAAATCAAGCGCATCGCCGATCTCATCGCCTCCAAGGGCTTCTCCGTGGGCTCCCTCGTCGCCCCTGTGTGGCCGGGCACCGTCGGTGACTCCGCCATGGGTGATGATGCGCAGCAGGAGAAATTCCTCAGCGCTGTCAAAATGGCCTGCCGCATCGCGAAAATCTTCAACACCCACGGCGTGCGCAAATATGGCGTCATCCGCATCGATTCCGCTGAGTTCGGCGTGGCCAAATGGCGTGAAAACTCCAAAGCCAGCACCGCTCGTATCATTGATACCTTCAAGAAAGCCGCCGCCATCGCCAAAGACAGTGGCGAGCGCCTCGCGGCTGAAGGTGAAATCTGCTGGGCTGGCATGCACTCCTGGAAAGACATGCTCGACGTCCTCGAAGGCGTGGGGATGCCAGAGGCACTCGGCTTCCAGGCTGATCTGGCCCACACCTACCTCTACACCCTGGGCTACAATGCCCCTGAGCACGCTCTGGTGAAGGAAGGCTACTCCGAAGCCGAGTTCTACGCTGCTTATGAAAAGATGACGGATGCCCTCCGCCCATGGACCATCGACTTCCATGTCGCTCAGAATGACGGCACCGTGCACGGCGCAGGCAGCCATGACAAAACCGGCAAACACTGCCGCGCCGATGACCCCAATGGTAAGCTCGACATCGTCAAGTGCTCTGGCTACTGGCTCAAGGATGCCGCTGCACGCGGTATCAAGCACATCTGCTGGGACGGCTGCATGTTCCCCAATGCCGTGCTAGAGACGCCATCCACCTGGAACACCATCCTGGGCACCATGATGAAGGTCCGCGACGCCCACGGCTGGTAATTCGCCCCTCCATTCATCCTCCATCCTCACGCCGGAGTCGCCTCACCGCGACTCCGGCTTTTTTTTGGGCCAAAAGGAAGCGGCGCAGAAAAACACTGACACACTTTGCCACATTGCTTACCATCGGTGCCATGCTCCGCGCCGCCGTATTCCTCGCTCTCGCATTCCATGCATCTGCTCAATGGGTGACCTCCCGTATTCACGGCACGCCGGAGGCTCCACGGCCATTCCTGGCAGAGCCTGCGTTCACCGCCATCTCACTCCACAATGCCCTGGAGATGATCCCACTGCCTGGCGCACGGCGATTCGCGGCTGTGGAGAATGGTGGGAAGATATTCACCTATGCTGACTCGCCAGATGCAGGCTCACAGCAGCTCCTCATCGACCTCAAGGCACTGCACGCAGCGGTGAATCACGCCTATGGCATCGCCTTTCACCCGCAGTGGCGGGAAAACGGCCTCGTCTTCATCACCTACACCCTCGGAGATAAAGTGGAGGACGGCACACGGCTCTCGCGCTTCAAGCTGGCTCAGAATGACCCGCCGGTGCTCGATCCGGCATCTGAGACGGTGCTGCTCACCTGGCTCTCTGGCGGGCACAATGGTGCATCCCTCCAGTTCGGGCCAGATGGCATGCTTTACTGCTCCACTGGCGATGCGGAGGTGCCATCGCCCCCTGATCCACGGAATACAGGCCAGGATCTCACCGACTTGCTCTCCAGCATCCTGCGCATCGATGTGGATCACGCACAGAATGGCAAAGCCTATGCCATCCCGGCCGATAATCCCTTTCTACAAACCGCAGGTGCTCGGCCAGAGATTTACGCCTTCGGTTTTCGCAATCCATGGAAGATCAGCTTTGATGCCAAAGGCCGTCTGTGGTGTGGAGATGTCGGTTGGGAGCTATGGGAGATGATTCACCTCATCCAAAAAGGCGGTAATCACGGTTGGAGTGCCATGGAGGCCTCCCAGCCCATCAAACCCGAGCTAAAGGCCCAGGCGAGATCATCCCGCCTGTCGCTTCCCATCCGCATACGGAGGCCGCCAGCATCACTGGAGGCTACGTGTATCACGGCAGTCGCTTTCCAGAGCTGCACGGAGCCTACATCTACGGCGACTACGAGACGGGCAAAATCTGGGCACTCTGGCATGATGGCAAACAAGTCACCCGCCGTGAGGAGATCGCCGACACGCCACACCGCATCGTCACCTTTGGTCTAAGTGAGGACGGTGAGCTTTACTGGATGGATTATCAGAATGAGACACGCACCTACCGCCTCACGCGCAATCCCGCCGTCGGCCAGCCCAGCCAGTTCCCGCGTCGATTGAGCGAAACCGGCCTCTTCACCGATACCGCAGCGCAAAAGCCCGCAGAGGGAGTCTTACCCTTTGAGATCGCCGAGCCCATGTGGCAGGACGGTGCCACCGCAGAGCGATTCATCGCACTCCCAGAAGGGAAGAGCATCCAGACCAAAGTCAGCGGCAAGGCACCGAACTTCAAATACGAGGTAAAATGGCCCACAGACGCTGTTTTGGCCCGCACCGTCACCTTGAAGTCCAAACGGCTCGAAACCCAGCTCCTCCACTACGATGGCGAAACCTGGAACGGCTATTCCTACCGCTGGAACGATCAAAACACCGACGCCGAGCTCGTGGCGGCCGATGGGGAGGAATTCATCGTGGAAAAACAGCCGTGGCGCATCCATGGCCGCGCGGAGTGTGCTCGCTGCCACAACAACTGGAGTGGTTTCGCCCTCGGCTTTCAGCCTGACCAGCTCAAAAGCATCGCGGGGAACAAGCCGGAGCACATCGTGGGCGCAGCATTCATGGCACGGCTGAAAAACCGGCTCCATGACAAGGACGATCTGGAATCCCAGGCCCGTGCCTGGCTGCACGCCAACTGCGCTCACTGCCATCGCCGCCACGGCGGTGGTAGCGTGCCGCTCATGGTCAATGCGGATCTACCCACCGCAGAGACGATGCTGCTCGATGAAAAACCAGTACGCGGCGATCTCGGCCTCACCGATGCCCGCGTTATCGCACCCGGAAAGCCTCACCAGAGCGTGCTCCTAGCCCGTATCGCCCGCAGCGGCAGCGGTCACATGCCCATGATCGGTGCCCGTGAGGTGGATCAGCGCGGCTTTCAGCTCCTGTGGGACTGGATCGCCGCAGGCAGCCAGTCGCCCCTGCGCCTGCCACCCTCCAGACGCCCAGTGATGCCCTGCTCACGCTGCACGGTGGCGCAGGAGATGCCGCACATGCCCAGCATCCGAATCCAGAAATCGCCTGCTATTTTGAGCGCTTCGTGCCCTTTGAGCAGCGCATCAAGACGCTCGGCATGAATGTGGATACGAAAAAGCTCCTCTCGGTGAAAGGCGATGCGCAGCGTGGTGCCGCCCTGTTCAGCATGACGGGTAAACTGGCCACCTGCATGGCCTGTCACATCCTCAACGGCTCTGGCCGCGATTTTGGCCCTGATCTGAGCCAGGTCGGCGCACGACTCACGCCTGAGCAAATCCTGCAAAGCCTGCAAAAGCCCTCTCTAGCCATCGCGAAAGGCTATGAGACATGGATGATCACGCTCAAAGACGGCAGCGTGCAGACGGGCTTCATCGTGAACCCTGGTGAAGGCGATGTGACGCTGAAACTGCCCACGGGGCAGCCACTTATCATTCCCCGCGCTCAAATTCGCAGTCAAAAAGCCCAACCCACCTCTCTGATGCCAGAGGGCCTGCTACAAACCATGACGGAGCAGGAGGTCGCGGATGTGCTCACCTTTTTGAGCAGCCTCAAATAGCCCATTTTACTGGGAAATCGTGCGGGGGCTCGAATCGAAGCGCTTCGGCACAGGGACTCCGAAAATCGAAGGAGTGGCCTGTGGCTGCGAATCGGCTCCTGGGGCTAAATGGGCGAAAAAGTCGTTAAATCGCAGGCTGCACTGCAAACGGCGCTGAGAGCCATCGATCTTCGGATTCACCTGAATGACGGCTTCAGTGAATGGAGGGCTGGATTTGATCCGCTGGGCCTCCTTGCGAGCTTCTTCGAGGCTCAGCGCCTTGTTTTTGATGATGGAATCGAGTTTTTCCAGATCAGCGCGAGTGATCGGATGCCAGAGCTTTTTCCAGGTAGCAGGCTCGATGCGGATGGCTTGGGTATTGGTCCAGATTTTCTCCGTCTTGGTCTTTTGCTGCCAGAATCCGGTGATGAGGAGAAGGGCTCGTCGATGTCGAACTGGCGCAGAGCATCACCAAGTCCGATGGGCGTGCCGTGTTTGGCTGCCTTTGGGTTGACGGGGATGTTGCCGTGTTGGGTGTTCGCGGTGGCGGGGATGTCCCACTTCTGTGTGTAGCCCTGGGGCTCATATCCGCCGAAGAAGGTGTCCCCGCAGCCATTTTTCAAAGAGTAGGCCATGACTCTGCACTTCACGCGATAGGGCTAGGGCAGGGAAGAGGAGCAGGAAAAGGAGAACTCGCTTCATGGCGGGGACCTGCGTGGGTATGCGGTTTGGTGGAGCATAGCGGGTTCGAACCGCTGACCTCCTGCATGCCATGCAGGCGCTCTACCAACTGAGCTAATGCCCCGGAAAATGAAAACCGGCTCCCTCTTGCGAAGGGAGCCGGAGACTAGATGGACTCGTTATTTTGACAAGCGGGTTTTTGACCTTTTTGCCCGTATCTCACGAAGAAGGATTACTTCGTTCGCTTCTTCTTTTTGGAATCAGATTTCTTCGATTCGGTAGCAGGAGCTGCTGCGGCGGGAGCACCACCTGCATTGTTCACTGCATCGACGATATTTTGAACTTCTCTTTGAGGCGAGCGAGTTCTTTGACACCAGCTTCCTTGATGGCGCTGGTGATGGCTGGTTGCCATCGATCGTTGCGGCTTCAAGTTGGGCGACGAATGCATTGACCTGGGCCTTGGCGGGATTGTTGGATTTGTTGGTCAGCTCGCTGGCGAGTTGAGCATAAGCCCAGCCGAGGCCGAGATTTGGTTTTGCGCTCTGAGGCTCTGGGGCGACACCGACTTGCGCATGCAGGATGGCGAGGCGCAGCAGGCCGAGGATGGAGCCCTGTTGAGGCAGCGTTTTCATAGTTGGCTTCGGCAGCGACGAGGCTCTGTGGCATGCCCGCACCACGGGCGTTCATGTCGCCGTAGATGATCTGGGACTCTGCATAGCCAGCGTCTGCGGCACGCTTGAACCATGCGGCGGCTGCGACGATGTCCTGAGTGGTGCCGTTGCCGTTGGCATAGAGGCCAGCGAGCTGGTGCATGGCAGGGACGATGCCTGCATTGGCCGCACGGGTGTAGAACTGGAAGGCCTTGATAGGATCACGGTCCACGACGGTGCCGGATTCGTAGAAGGAGCCCACTTTGAAGAAGGCCTCTGCTGCGTTGTTCTGCGCCGCGAGGCGGTAGAGATCGAGTGCGTTCTTGGCGTTCGGGGAGACGACGATGTCTTTTGGATCCCAGTTACCTTTGTCATCGGGCTTGGAGCCGGAGGCTGCGATACCGGTTTCGGAGGCGAGTCCGAGGCGATAGAGAGCGGCGGCGTCATTGCCCTGAGCGGCCTTCGTGTAGTAATCAAAGGCTTTTTTAGAGTCCTGTTTCACGTCAGCGCCATTTGTACCGACACCGTTTTCACAGATTTGGCCTAGGATGCGATTTGCGGCAGGAAGACCACCGGTGGCGGACTTCTCGAACATATCGAGAGCGGCTTTCACGTCCTTTTGGACGAGGTTTGGAGCGGATTTGCCATCTCCTTTGTCGCCATTGAGGAGGCGGCTACCCAGCTCACCGAGAGCGGTGGCATTGCTTTGCTTCTCAGCAGCGAGCTTGAGCATCTCCAGTGCTTTTGCGAAGTCTTGGGGCACGCCAGTGATGCCACGGGAGTAGATCTGATAGAGGCTCAGTGTGGCCTCGCCATCGCCAGCTTCACTGCCGGATTGGAAGAGCTTCACGGCTTCAGCAGTGTCTTGCTTGAGGAGGTCACCTGCACCACCAGAGAGGAGGAGCTGAGCTTTCATGCGGCGGGCGAGCTTGTTGCCGGCTGCTTCAGCTTTGATGATGAGTGCGACTGCTTCGCGGGCTTTGTCCGCGTCTTGTTTGAATGCCTGGAGGAGGATCTGAGCCAGCTCGACCTGTGCAGCGGGATTATCCCCGGCTTTGCGATAAAGATCGACGATGGCGTTGATGTTGATGTCTTTGCCACCTGTGAGGATGCCCCACTTGGCGATGACGTAGTTGGCATTCGCATCACCTTTGGCTGCGAGGTCTTGGACTTTCTGCACGGCGGAGGTGAAGGCAGCATTCCAGTCACTACCGGCGACGGGATCCTGGGTCTTATCCTTCACTTTGGCCTCGGCAGCAGCCAAGGTATCAAGCGTGGCTTTGAGTTCAGCGCTTTGGTTTGGCAGATCGTTGGTTTCGATGCCGGCCACGAGTGCGAGGGCGGCGACTTTGAGTTTGATTGCTGTGAGGAGCATAGGTTGAGTAATACGGGGGAGTGGCCTTTGGACCCGGTGATGCGGGGAGCGTTCATTTTTCGGGAGAAAGCATAAAAAATGCAAGTCTTTGTTTGTTCGGATGGGCAAAACATCCCATGATTTTCCTCTTATTCTCATGGCTGATAGCTCTACTTCCTCCACTTCCCCAGATTCCCCACAAAATGGGGCTGGCGAGCCCAATTCCAAACCGGAGAAAAAGGACTTCAAAAAGCGCAGTGAAATCCCCACCGCAGAGGAGCTTCTCGCTTCGATCAACCGTGCTTTGCCATTCTCTGATGAGGCGGAAAAAGGGGTGCTCTCCTGCCTGCTTCAAGACCCCAGTGAGCGTTTGAGCGATTGCCGCGTGAATCTGCCTGCGCATGCCTTTTATCACGACGCGAATCGCACAATCTACGAGAAGCTGCTGGAGTTTTACGATAAAAATCTACCCGTCGATCCCGTGACACTCACGCATACGCTGCGTGATCAGAACCTGCTAGACAAGGTCGGGGGAGCTGCGGCGATCAGTGATCTCTCTTTTCCTTCACGCCGATCTCGGCGCACTTTCCCTTTCTACCGCAAGATCGTGATGGAGAAGCATGTTCTGCGGGAGCTCATTTATGCGAGCTCGCTGAATATTCATTACGCCTACGAGCATGGTAAAGAGCAGCTCGATGAGGACATCGACACCGTGCTGGATCATGCTGAGCAGCGTGCGCTCGGGGTGCGGCAGTCGATCGGGGCGAAGGAGGGGATCAAAACCCTCTCCCAGCATGTGATGGATGCCATCGACAGCATTCAATACATGCTGGAGCACCCAGGGCAGCTCCGTGGCCTCTCCACGGGCTATACGAAGCTCGATAGCATGAGTAGCGGCCTCCAGGGCGGTGAAATGTTCGTCATCGCTGCTCGTCCCTCGATGGGGAAAACCTCCCTTGCGATGAATATCGTCGAGCATATCGCCGTGGACTGCAATACGCCCTGCGCGGTCTTCTCACTGGAAATGAGTGCGACGATGCTGGTGCGTCGTTTGCTCGTCTCTCGTGCCCGTCTGAGCATGCAGGACCTCAGCCGTGGCCTCTCTCGTGCGCAGCAGGATGCATTGGCGAAGGCCACGCGTGATCTGCAAAAGGCAAATATCTTCATCGATGAGACTCCGGGTCTGGACATCATGGAGCTGCGGGCAAAGTCACGCCGGCTCAAGAAGCAGCACGGCATCCAGATGATCATGATCGACTACTTGCAGCTCATGACCTCTGGCAGCCGCCGGGCGAAAGATAATCGCCAAATCGAGATCGCAGAAATCAGCGCCGGTATCAAAGGCATCGCCAAAGAGCTCAATGTGCCTGTGATCGTGCTCGCACAGCTCAATCGTGCGGTGGAGAGCCGCAAAGGCCAGCGCCCCGTGCTCTCTGACTTACGTGAGTCTGGCTCCATCGAGCAGGATGCGGACATGGTCGGCCTGCTGACACGCTCTGACTATGCTGGGGCAAAGATGGAAGTCGAAGACGAGGAGGCGGAAGAGAAGAAGCGCGGTGAAGCGATGCTCATTTTGGCCAAGAACCGAAATGGCCCCACGGATGATGTTTTACTGCGCTTCATCGACCATGCGATGCGCTTCGTGGAGCGCAGTGAAGAGGCAGAGTCTCCCTAGGTCCATTGAGGCCAAAAAGAAAGCCGGGGAGGCCTTCCCCGGCTTTCTGGTGCAGACCTCAGACGGAGGTGCCGCGTTTTATTTCTTCGCCATCACGCGAAGGATTGGTCTGGGGAGTCGGTGAGGTGGGCGGCGTCGGCTTGGGGGCTGTGGGCCGACTGCTGGGGTGGAGATGTCGATCTTCACACTATCGAAGAGATTGAGCTTCTCGCGGTAGGCCTCTGGGACGGCTTGACGCTCTTTGTCGGTGTTGACGGGCCAGGATTTCTCCGTGCCGTCTTTGGGGCGGACGATGAAGGTTTTTTTCCCGTCTTCGGTTTTGAGCTGGTATTCGCCTGTTTCGTCTAGGCGGATGATGTTGGCGGAGGCGGAGACGTGGGTCTCGACGTGGACTTCACTTTGGGTCGGGGTCTTCTGCACTGCGGAGTCTTCTTTTTTACCTTCTTCGCGTGGGTGAGGCGGAGGTAGGGCTGGGAGGTGGTCTTTTTTGGGGCCGCGATTCCACTGCTGCATGCGCTCCTGATGTTTTTGGACTTCCTTTTGTAGGTCACGCAGGCGCTCGCCCATGTCGCTGTTTTGGAAGCGTTCACCGAAAAAGTGCTTCATCTCCGGTTGGTTCCAGGGAGGCTGGATGGGCCCGGAACGGTGGGTGGAGGTCATATGCTCTCCGAGCGTGGCGGTGATTTGGGTTTCTTTGCCGCCAGTGATGATGGTGAGGAGACGGAATCGCCTTTTTGTGACTGCGCACGAGCGTGAGGAGCTGCTCTGCATTGACGAGTTGCTGATCCGCGAGCTTGAGCAGCACATCATGGTGTTTCAGGCCAGCGGTGGCAGCAGGGGAGCCAGGCATGACGTCTTCAACAAGAAGGCCAAAACCCTCTGCGAGCGAAAACTGGGTGCGAAGCTCCTCTGGCACGTCCCGAGTGAGGACTCCGAGGTAGGCGACGGCTTTTTGCTCTGCTTGAGGCGCTGCCTGTTGCTCTGGGGCATTTGGCTTGGAGTCGGGTATGGTCAGCTCGGCCTGGGAGGGAGTGAGTCCGAGGCCTGCGATGGCGAGTAGGAGGGTGAGTTTGGTTTTCATGGTGGAGAAATGGGCATGGGGTGGGCCTGAGCGCGGCTTTGGCGGCGCTTGGAATGCGGTGAACAGAGTGACTCCAGTTCAGGCCTTTACTGGAAGTTCACGGGGACGGTGAAGGACTGCTCCTTCGGGGTTTCGATGATGATTTGAGCTCCATCACGCGGGTCGATGAAGATGCGGCGCTCCGTGCCGATGAGGCGCACTCGCTGCTGCGGTGGCTGGCCTTTGGCGAACTGGATTCCCTCATTCTCGAAGTCTGCCCATTCGCTGATCGTGGAGACGGGGACGGCGCTGTTTTGCGCGGTCGTTTCGCGCGGTGCAGTGTTTTGGTGACCAGAAAGCGTGATCCAACTCACGACGGCGATGGCGGCGGCGGCACCGATGGCGGTGAAAATGGTGCGGGTGATCCAGCGCGGCGTTGTTTTCACAAAGGGCGATTTACCGAGCCAACTGGTATCCAGGCTGAGTTCCTCGTCGATGCCTTGGAAGAGCTGGGCGGAGGGGGCAGCGGGCTTGATGCCACGCAGGATGGATTCGAGGTCGTTAGGGGTCATGACAGGGCCTCCTGGGATGCAAAGGTAGGATATTAAAGCCGGGAGAGTCCTCATGAGTGACGAGTTCATCACGCAGCGGGGAGAGCTTCTTGTGCAGGTTGTTCAAAGCGTAACGGTAGCGGCCTGCGACGGTGTTGATGGAGTCACCAGAGAGGGCAGCGATCTCTTTGAAGGTGAGCCCGCCCCAAAGATGCAGGGTGATGACTTCACGTTGCTCTTTGGGGAGCTGCTGGATGGCCTTTTCGACGAGAGCGGCGGTTTCTTTCTTTTCGGGCGGTGTGTCAAAGGCAGGCACATGCTCGCTCTCGACGGCGATTTCGGCTTTTCCCTCCCGCACGACACGGCGATGATCACTGCGGAGCTGATCGAGAGCGATGGTGCGCACCGCTGCGTAGAGCAGGGGGATGTGCTGGGCATCCCCTCCGGGAAGCGTCGCCACCAGCGCACAAAGGCCTGCTGCACCACGTCCTCTGCATCCGCGATGGAGTGCACGAGCTGACGCGCATAGAGCACCAGTTGCGGTGCGAGGCGGTCAAAGTCTGCTTCCAGTCGAAGGCGGGTTTCATAGTCAGTTCGACCTCCCTAACGGCCCGCCTGCTGCTTTTGTATGCGAGCTCGATGATTAATTTTTCGCCCAGCAGGTCATGCGCAGTGCGGGGGAGGGGCAGGATGGAAAAAAGGGTGCTTTTTGAGCGGTCACATGGATCACACGAGCACCTCTTTCACCACGGGCAGGATCGACGCCTGTGAGGCGGAAATCGAGGCCCTGAGAACGCACGGTGAGCTTTTGATGATCGAGTCCGAGTTGATGGAGGATGGTGGCATGGATGTCGTGGACATGGACAGGGTCAGCGATGGCTCCAAATCCAATTCATCCGTCTCGCCGTAGGTGGTGCCCGGTTTGAAGCCTCCGCCTGCGAACCACATGGTGAAGGCATCGATGTGGTGATTGCGACCCGTGGATTCGCGGACCTCCCCATCGGGGTGCGGCCGAATTCACCTCCCCAGACGACGATCGTGTCATCGAGTAGGCCGCGCTGCTTCAGATCCTTGACCAGGGCGGCGCAGGCGCGGTCGATGTCGGCACATTTCATGGGCATGTGCTTCTCGAGGTTCTCAGTGGGGCCGCCGTGGTGATCCCAGTTCGTGTCATAGAGCTGCACAAAGCGGACTCCACGCTCCACCAGTCGGCGTGCCAGCAGGCAGTTCCGCGCAAAGGTGGTCTCCTTGGTGTCTTTGATGCCATAGAGGTCCAGCGTGGCCTTTGACTCGCCCTGGATGTCCATGAGCTCGGGGCGCTTGTTTGCATTCGGTAGGCCATTTCGTAGGCATTGATGCGGGTGGAGATTTCTTGGTCACCTGTTTCGACGAGGCGTTTGAGATTGAGCTCTCGCACGGCATCCACCACCTGGCGCTGCTGCGCGGCGCTGATCTGCTTTGGCGTGGAGATTCACAATGGGATCACCCGTATTGCGCAGGGGCACCCCCTTGATACGTCGTGGGCAGGACACCACTGCCCCAGAGCACAACGCCGCCGCGTGGTCCCCGTGGGCCACTTTGCAGCACCACAAAGCCAGGTAGATCATCGCACTCGCTACCGAGTCCGTAGGTGATCCATGCGCCCATGCTGGGGCGGCCAAAGAGCCCGCTGCCAGTGTTCATGTAGAACTTTGCCGGCGCATGATTGAAGAGGTCGGTTTTGCAGGTGCGGATAAAAGCCAGCTCATCGACGATGGAGGCGGTTTGGGGCAGCAGATCATTCACCCAAACGCCGGAGTGGCCGTGCTGGCGCAGGGTGCACTATGGCTAGCAATTCACTGCGGTGGCTGCTGTCCATGAACGCGAAGCGCTTGCCCTTAGTGAAACTTTCTGGGATGGGCTGCCCATTCCGCTTTTGCAGCTCTGGCTTGTGCTCGAACATATCGAGCTGCGATGGGCCGCCTGCCATGAAGAGGTGGATCACGCTTTTCGCTTTTGCGGGAAAGTGCGTTTTTTTCGGTCCTGGGCATTGTCTCGTGCAAGGAGCGATCCCAGCGCCATCGATCGACACCGACGCCGCAACGGCTGAAAAGTGCCTGCGTGTCGTGTCGCGTAATGGGTGGGCTTGCATGGTCTTTGTTGGGGCGGGGAACTCACTCTTGATACGTGGAATAGAGCAGTTTTAAGCCGAGATTCGCATCTGGCAACGGATGCCGCCGTGTCTGTATCGAGAGACTTTCCCTCAAAGATGAACAATGTGGGCACCACCCGCAAGTATTCATTTCTGTATGAAACCGATCTGCCTCGTCCTCCCACTCCTGATTGCTGCGATTGCCCCTGCGGCTGATCCCATCGCAATCGGTTCACGCCGGAGCTCTTTGTCGATGGACTGCTCATCGCAAAACTCACCGGCAGCGCCGAGCAGCGCCTGCACCAGCCGCAGCCGAAGGAGATCGCCATCACGCACGATATGCCGTGGGAGGAGTGGAAGCGGCTACCACAGTCTATTTAAAGACGGTGACAAATACCGCATGTACTACAAGTCCTGGCAGCTCACCGTCACCGCGCCTGGCAAGGTCAATACCGGCGAACACCCGCTCTTCACCTGCTATGCCGAAAGCGCGGACGGCATCCATTGGCGCAAGCCAGAACTCGGCCTGCACGATTTCAGAGGCTCCAAAGCGAACAACATCGTCATCCCACATGGTAAAATGGGCAAAGTAGATCCTGATGGTGGCCATCCAGCGGTCTTCAAAGACGAAAACCCACAAGCGGCACCTGATGCAAAATACAAAGCCATCCTGCGCTCAAACTCACCGAAAGGCCTCTCGCACTCAAATCGCCCGACGGCTTGCGCTGGTCCCCGATGGCCGATGTGCCCGTGATCACGGATGGTGCCTTTGACTCGCAGAACCTCGCCTTTTGGGATGCGCACAGCGGCCAATACCGTGCCTACTGGCGCTACTTCCTGAAGGTAGCGCCGATGAAAAAACTGGAAGCCCAGCGGCCTCCGCCATCCGCACGGCCACCTCGCGGGACTTCATCCATTGGGAGAATCAGCAAGATCTCCGTTACACTGACTCCCCAGGCGAAGCTCTCTACACCAATCAGGTAAAGCCCTATCACCGTGCCCCACATCTGCTTCTCGGCTTTCCCACCCGCTACATCGAGCGTGGTTGGTCAGAGAGCATGCGTGCTCTGCCAGAGTACGCGCACCGCCAATGGCGCTCCAAAGCCACCGATCGCTACGGCATGGCCATCACCGAGGGCCTTTTCATGGCGAGCCGCGACGGCGTCACCTTCAAAGCGCTGGAACGAGGCCTTCCTCCCACCCGGCATCGAGCGCCCTGGCACCTGGAACTACGGTCATCAACATAGCCTGGCATCTGGTAGAGACAAAGTCGGCCCTGGAAGGCGCTCCGAACGAACTCAGCCTCTACGCCACCGAGAGCTACTGGACCGGCCAAAGCAGCCAACTCCGCCGCCATACACACTGCGCTCGACGGATTCGTCTCCATCCATGCTCCGATGAGCGGTGGCGAGCTCCTCACCAAACCGCTTACTTTCACGGGGAAAGCACTCACGATGAATTTTGCCAGCTCCGCTGCCGGTGGTGTGAAAGTGAAATCCAGGACCTGAATGGCAAACCCATCCCCGGTTTTGCATTGAGTGACCAAAGAGCACTTTGGCGACTCCATCGAGCGCCCCGTCGTCTGGAAAACCGGCTCCGACGTCACTTCTCGCCGGCAAGCCCATCAAACTGCGATTCGTGCTCAAGGACGCGGATCTGTACTCGATCAAGTTTCAGTAACCAAGCGCCCCTTTTCGATCACAGTGGCTGCGCTTGAGCGATCCATGGCTCGATGACTTTTCCAGCGACGCCGCTGAGAGGCGGAAGTCGCGGCCCTGGAAGTGGTGGGTGAGGTGTAGGGGATCAAAGCTGAACATTAAACCTGGCGATGAGGAAGGCGCTGCTTGCCAAAAAGAGGGCGGCCCGCTAGCCTCAAGCCAGTTCGTCCACAAAACTGTGGACGACTCCAGATTCGCCCACAATTTAGTGTGGCTAAAACGTTAGGATAAGAAATGCGAATCGCCATCCTCACACTCATCGCGCTACTCGCAGGCTGTTCTGACAACAAACCCGCCAATGGAAACTAAATTCGACATCGACGCTTACCTAGAGAAGGCGAACAACCATCTGAAGGTGTTGACAGAAGCACATCAGGGAACGTGGAACATAGGAGCCGCAGATCGCTGGGACGCTGACCAGGAAACGGGAATCATAACGTGGACGTTTCCTGAAGGGGTTGTCGTTAGCGCACCGTTTCAGATCGTCGGAACATACAATTCCTTGATAGCACCTTCCTCTGGGGTTGGGATCACCCATCGGTAGTCGAACCACTCCGAAAAGATGCGGAGGCGGTATTGCAGTTCGCGAAGCAGCACAAAATCGAGTTTCTGCAGGATCGAAAGGTGGAATGTGACGGGGACGCTGCATGGGAATTGGCCGCGCTTGCCACTCTGGTTTGTGATCGACAGGGCGCGTATCGCGGCCCAGCGGGAACGACTTTCGTTTTCATGACCTTTGGCGAGATCAAGATACAAAGAAAGCCCTAACATTAAACGGATGACAGTAACGGCTCGAAGGCTATCTGTCCTGTCAGCAACGTCTTGTGCTCGCCGTCGCCTGATCCGAGTCGTTGCCCAAGAACTGAGTCAAGACGTCCAAGATGGAGTCGAGAACTATCATCCTCCAACTCATTGCGATGGTTTCGCTTTCATCGTGTGCTACTCGACTTTCCTGCAGTCCTGAGCCCCAGTCTTTCTCCTACCCAGTCAGGTCCCCGGCTCGTGGTGACCTTGACTCCAGAGTGACCCGATACATTGCTGGCACTACCCGGAACGGCCTGACGATTTCTGAGGTCTCAGGCATTCGGGATATACCCTCATGCGGCATGGACTTGATGGCGAGTGCATTGACTCTTGGCCTCATTCCATATGCTGCACCGAACCCCATGGAAGCAAGTGTTAGAGGCATCAGGAGAGGCCGGCAGGTTACTCGAACCTACCGAATCGCGATGGAGAGACATGCATCAATCTGGCTACAGGCTGATACCACCCGTGTTAGACAGGGCGAGCGATTGCACGAGGTATTCTTCAGGCCATAGATCATGAACTTATAGAAGAACGATTCAGATGATTAGCCTACGAACCACTCACGAGCAAACAAGGCCGAACAAAACGGATCTAGTAACGGCTCGAAGGCTGTCTGTCGTGTCAGCAACTTCTTGCGCTCGCCGTCGCCTGATCCGAGACGCCCAACCACAACACTCACAAACGTGAAGTCCAAGTCTGCGATTGCCCTGATTATGCTGATCTCGCTCACTGTGCGGGTGCCAGACAGTGATTTCGCTGGCCCTTCGAGTTTCCCAGAGTTGGCAGTTTATTCAGTCTGTGGGTGGTACTCCTACTCAAGCAGCGTTAGGGATGCCGCTAGGAGTTAGCGTTCCGGTGAGTTGCGATGTCAGCGGATTGCAGAGAGTGACCATTCAGCCTACGACGATCAACTCCGCCCTTGTTTGCCTGCCTCCGCTCGTTTCGGTTAGACAGGGGACGATCTACTTCACTGTTGTCACTTCCATAGCTACTGATCGACACCCCTCTCCGCTTTGTCCATCGCTTGCTCTTGGGAGGATTGCATCAGGCGACTATTCGGTTGCTTATCTCAGCCCAGACGGGAGTCACCAGCCACTCGGACACCTCACCATCCCATGAGCAGCTCACACCTACGAACAAGGCCGAATCGGGTGGAGGTGGCAGGATTGGGCCTGTCACACCTCCCTCACTACCCGGCCAGTCAGATCACTGAGCTTTGATTTCCATTTCACCTCGGTTCCGTGGATGCAGTTTGATCCAGATCGTTGCCTCCTTCGTGGGCTGTGCCGTTAGGCTTTGCTAAAAGTCACGGTGGCTGCGCTTAGGCGATCCATGGCTTGATGACTTTTCCGGCGACGTCGGTGAGGCGGAAGTCGCGGCCTTGGAAGCGGTGGGGAGGCGTAGGTGATCAAAGCCGAATTGGTGGAGGAGGGTGGCGTGGAAGTCGTGCAGATCGACGGGGTCGCGGGCGATGCTCCAGCCGATTTCGTCGGTTTCGCCGTAGATTTGGCCGCCTTTGATGCCGCCGCCTGCGGCGAGCATGGTGAAGGCAAAGGGGTGGTGGTCGCGGCCTGTGGCGTTGGGATTGCCGCCGCGGTTTTCGCCGAGTGGAGTGCGGCCAAATTCACCGCCCCAGATGATCATGGTGTCGTCGAGCATGCCGCGTTGCTTGAGGTCTTTGATGAGTGCGGCGATGGGCTGGTCGGCCATGCCGGCATTGAAGGCGAGTTCATTGTCGAGGCCGCTGTGGTGATCCCAACTGGCGTGCATGATGCTGACAAAGCGCACGCCGCGCTCCACGAGGCGACGTGCGAGCAGGCAGTTGGTGGCAAAGGATTGGTACTGGCCGGGGCCGCCGCCGCGTGTGGCTTTGATCTTGGCGTCTGGACGATTGACGCCGTACATTTCGAGGGTTTTGGCGTCTTCGCCTTTGAGGTCGATCAGCTCCGGGGCAGAGGCCTGCATGCGGAAGGCGAGCTCATACGCGGCGATGCGGCTGGCGATCTCTGGGTCGCGGATTTGGTCGTAGCGGCTCTGGTTGAGCTCCATGAGGGTGTCGAGCCCCTTGCGCTGGAGGTTCATGGGGATACCGGGCGGGTTTTTCAGGTTCAGGACGGGCTCGCCCTGATTGCGGAACAAGACGCCTGCATAGGTGCTGGGGAGAAAGCCGCTCTGCCAGAGGGATGCGCCGCCGCTGGTCCCGCGTCCGCTGTTGAGCACGACGTAGCCGGGCAGATTCCGCGACATGCTGCCGAGGCCGTAGTTGAGCCACGATCCGACGGTGGGTAGGCCGAACTGTGCTCTTCCGCAGTGTAGCACGAGCTGGCCGGGATGGTGATTGAACTGATCCGTGTGCAGGCTGCGGATCATGAGCCAGTCATCGGCTTGTTTGGCCATGTGAGGCAGTAGGTCGCTGAAATCCATGCCGCATTGGCCGTGCTTGGTGAATTTCCGCGGGCTGCCCATGAGTTTGGCGGTTTCTTTGCGGATGAAAGCAAAGCGCACATTCTTGGTCATGCTGTCGGGCAGGCTCTGACCGTTGAGTTCATTGAGTTTCGGTTTCGGATCGAAGAGATCGACTTTGGCTGGGGCCGCCCCTCAAAGAAGATGAAGATGCAGTTCTTGCTTTGGCCGGGAAATGGGGTGCTTTGGGCAGTAGGGGATCGGCTCCAGCGGCGGTTTCAGCACTGAGGA
This sequence comes from Verrucomicrobiaceae bacterium, assembly GCA_016713035.1. NCBI lineage: Bacteria > Pseudomonadati > Verrucomicrobiota > Verrucomicrobiia > Verrucomicrobiales > Verrucomicrobiaceae > Verrucomicrobiaceae bacterium. The sequence goes on along the minus strand of JADJPW010000001.1, from coordinate 1,513,864 downwards.
GGCCTTCTTGAGTCAGGAGCGAGCCGAGAGCGAGAGCCCCGAGGCCGCTGGCCGTCGTGTTGAAGAACTCGCGGCGTGTTTGCTGGATCTGGTGCTCGACAGGATGCATGGGGTGAGTGCCCGGTTCTCGGGGATCTTGGGTTGCGTGTGTGTGAATAAAACGAATTTCAGGGCAGGGGACTTGCTTGGAGCGGGACTCTGGGGATGAAATGAGCTTGCCCCCTGGCTCCGCCTGCGCAAACCGGGTGCCGCGTTCTCCATCTTCCCGCACTTTTCCCATGCCGACTACCTATCACATCATCCCCGCCGCAGTTCATAATGATCTCGTCCGTGCTGCTTATCAGCACCGTGGCTATACGACCGCAGAGGCGGAGGATGCGGCCCGTTTTTGTGAAATGGCCAGTGCTCACGGCATCCGCACGCATAATGCCATCAAGGCGCTGCATCTCGATCATCTCTTTGGCAGTGCCACGGGTGGCTGCAAGCCGGGTGCGGAGGTGAAGGTGATCGACAAGAAATTCTCTGCCAGTGAGGTCTGGGATGGCAATCTGAAGCTCGGTCAAAGTGTGGCCTTCCGAGCCATGGAGCGCTGCATGGAGCTGGCGGACAAATATGGCATCGGTCAAGTCAGCGTGGACAATGCCTTCCACTACCTCTGGGGCGGCGGCTACGTGATGGATGCGGCGAAGAAGGGCTACATCGCCTACACGAACTGCACCTCCACCCTCGGTGAGGTGGTGCCCTTTGGTGGTAAATTCCCCGTGCTGGGCACCAATCCGCACTCCTGGGGCCTACCCACGCAGGATGCCTGCGGCTTCCCGATCGTGATCGACTGGGCTACATCCACCGTGGCTATGGGCCGCGTGCAGCAGCTGAAGCGTGAGGGCAAGCCTCTCCCCGCTGGTGCTGCCGTCGATAAAAACGGCCAACCCACCACCGATGCCAATGAAGCTGCGTGGTTGCTGCCTTTTGGTGCGCATAAAGGCTACGGCCTGAGCCTGCTCATCGAGGTGATGGGTGGCATGATCGGCGGTGGACTGCCCACGCTGCGTGGTGGCGGTGCGCATCCCGACATCAAGTCCAAGCCTTTCCCTGCGGGTGAAAAGCGCACGAGCAGCTTCTACTTCCAGGTCATTCATCCAGATGCGATCAGCAGTGGCCTCTTTGCCAATGGTCGTGGCTTCAAAGAGAATGTGAAGGCCGTCATCGACGACATCCTCGGTCACGGGAATGAGTCCTGCATGCTCCCTGGTCAGCCAGAGGCGCAAAACGCCGCACACACCGCCAAAGCCGGTGGCTTGCTCTTCTCCACCGCTGAGGTCGAGGCGCTCAATGAACTCGCCACCGAGTGTGGCTTCGCGAAATTCGATCTCGCTGCTCTGAGCACTTACGAGTGCTAGCAGGCGGCGCTTTTTATTATCATGAACCGCAGCTTCATCTGGCTCAATGGTCAGCTCGTCGAGCTGGCGGAGGCTCGCATCTCACCGCTCGATCACGGATTCACCGTAGGAGATGGTGTGTTTGAGACGCTGGTAGCACGCGGGGGGAAGCCCTTCTCTGCTGTGCGGCATTGGCAGCGCCTGGTGAGCTCCTGCGCGGTCGTGGGCCTCACTGCGCCATCTTTTGAGAGCTGCATCGCCGCGATGCAGTCCGTGATGGAGGCGAATCAGCTCCGTGAGGCACGTCTCCGCATCACGGTGACGAGTGGTGAGGGCCCGCTGGGCTCGGATCGCGGGCAAAGACCATCCACCATGACCGTCGCGGCTACCGCGCTGCATGCTTGGCCTGCTGTTGAAACAGCCATCACCGTGCCGTGGACGCGGAATGAGCGTGGAGCACTCGCAGGCGTCAAATCGACCTCCTACGGCGAAAACGCCCGCGCTTTGGCCCATGCGAAGAGTCTTGGAGCTGGTGAAGCTATCTTCGCCAACACTCGCGGAGAGCTATGTGAGGGCACCGGCACGAATATCTTCCTCATCGAGCAGGGCATCGTCAAAACACCGCCACTGGCCTCTGGCTGCCTCGCTGGTGTGACGCGTGCACTGGTGCTGGAGGCCTGCGCTGCGGCTGGCATCGCCTGTGAGGAGTCCACTTTGCCACTGGCAGCGCTCCAGACCTGTGAGGAGGCCTTTCTCACCTCCAGCACGCGTGATGTGCATCCGCTCACACGCATTGATGACCGTGTGCTACCTGGCGAGAGCGGTGGCCTCACCCTCCGTGTGGCCAGAGCTTTCCGTGACTACATCGCGGGGCGTGACGATCCGTGAGCGGACACCTTTCGCCTCATTCGATCAAAATTTCTCGAAAGTCCGCACCTCTTTGCACACTTCTAGTCGGCACCATGCCCGATTCCGCACCCCTCTCCGAACGCCAGGTCGTCGAACTCCTCTCCACCGCCCGCCAGCGTCTCTTTGCAGAAGTCGGTAAAGTCATCGTCGGACAGCAGCATGTCGTCGATGAGATGCTCATCGCTCTGCTCGCAGGTGGTCACTGCCTCATCACCGGGGCTCCTGGCCTGGCGAAGACGCTTTTGATCAAAACGGTCGCAGATGTCTGCCACCTGAGTTTTCAGCGCATTCAGTTCACCCCTGATTTGATGCCATCCGACATCACCGGCACGGAAATCCTCGAAGACAGCCCCGAGGGCGGCCGAAAGCTCATTTTCAGCCGTGGCCCCGTCTTCGCGAACATGATCCTCGCGGATGAAATCAACCAGACACCGCCCAAAACCCAGGCCGCGCTGCTGGAGGCCATGCAGGAGCACCAAGTCACCGTGAATGGCAAAACCATGCACCTGCCAGAGCCTTTCTTTGTGCTCGCTACGCAGAACCCCATCGAGCAGGAGGGCACCTATCCACTGCCAGAAGCGCAGCTCGATCGCTTCATGCTGAACATCGTCATCGACTACCTCAGTGAGGATGATGAAGTCGCCGTCGTCACCCGCACCACCAGTGGCAAAGGTGAGCCCGTGCAGCGCCTCTTTACCGGGGAGCAGCTCCTGGCCTTCCAGCAGGTCGTGCGCCGCGTCCCCATCGCCGAGGACGTCGCTCGCTATGCCGTGCGCATCTCTGCCGCATCACGGCCCGGTCGCGATGGCGTGCCGGACTTCATCAATCAATGGGTCAGTTGGGGTGCAGGCACGCGTGCGAGCCAAAATCTCGTCCTCGGGGCCAAAACCCGCGCTCTTTTGAATAATCGCACCCACGTCACGGCGGAGGACATCCGCGCCATGGCACTGCCCGTGCTCCGCCACCGCATTCTGGTGAACTACAAGGCCGAAGCCGAAGGCGTCACCGTGGAAAAAGTCATCTCCAAGCTCCTCGAATCGGTGAACGCCTAAAATGCGGCCATCAGGGCCCTATGGCAGTCCCCACGGCCCACGCAGCGCCAGATAATCCGCCCGTGGGAGCAGCACGTAATGCGGTGCCGCCGCAGGATCGAGCCAGCGCAGCATCCGCACCAGATCCGTCTCCGCCATCGTGGTGCAGCCCGCACTCGGCGTGGTCGGACCACGGCGGACATGGAAAAAGATGGCACTGCCATAGCCAGCGGCGGCTGGTTGCTGATTATGGCGGATTTCGAGCATCCATTTATAAGCCGCATCTCCGAGGCGCATTTTTTGCTTCTCGAACCACGGCGGCACCCCCTGACGCGGATCAATGCGGACATGGCGGTTATAATAGGGGCTGTGGGAATCATCTACATAGGCATCCCAGGGCCCTACCTGCACATACGGCCAGCGAGCAGGCGGGGTAGGGGAGTAGCCAAAGAGGCTGCCGAGCTGGAAAATGCCCGCTGGTGCCCTCCAATCCTTTTCGACTTTCATCGGAATGCCATTTTGGGGCACTCCGAAGACTCCACGCCCCCAGGCCAGACCTTTTTTCCCGAGCAGCACGGGCACCGGCTTGGCAAAGACGGGCTGCCAGGCCTTTCCGGCACCGCCACGCTGGTAGCACTGGAGCGTCGCCGTATTCGCATTCCAGGAGGCGGCCTGCGCCACGATGACCTGACGCACCGCCCGCCCGAGCTGGGCCTCCGCTGTTATAGAACTGATGAAAAAGGCCGAAATCAGGCCGAAAAGCAGGGTCAGGGCGGACTTTTTTTGGAAAGGAACTTTTTGGTATTGCATGGGAAGGTGGTTTTTGAATATAACCATTTAATCAGCCCTGCCGGGTAATCTTTGGCTTCAGGTTTTGGGGGTTTTTTTCCTGAGGACCGAATCCGGCAGGGTTGTTTTTTTGCCTGTGAAGGGTGGATTCTCCTCAGGTGCTCTCTCTGTGATTGATTCGCTCAGTTCTGTGTTTAAATCAACGCTGCCCATGTCCAACCATCGCCTTTTTCGCCTCTTCCTGCTTCTGCTGGCCACAGGCCTGCTCTCTGGCTGTGTCACTAGCTCGCAGATCGTGCTCGATTACGTGCCGGGGAAGGGGGCGCGGCTATGGCGTGGTCAGCCGGACTTCGCGCTCGGTGCCTTCGCGAATCGGCGCGGCATCGACTCGCGCATCCTGGGGCGTGTGCGTAGCATGGCGGGCGTGCCGGGCTCCGTCCACACCGCAGTCCCGCTGGAGCAGATGACGGCCAATGCCTTTGCCTACGCCCTGAAGTCCCGCAAAATGCTCACTCGCCGTGCCAATGCCCGCTACCTCATCACGGGCGATGTACTCACCTTTGATGCAGGCCTCATCACGCGTCCCTTTGCCCATGTCCGCGTGCGGATGAACGTGCTGGAAATCCAGAGCGGGCGGGTGGTTTTCACCAAGATTTACCAGAGTGATCGTGGGAATGCCTTTCAGCGTGGCCACATCCCGCCGGTGCAGGAAGTGCGTGAAATCGCCTCCCGTGCCCTCCAGGATGTCGTGGACGACGCCGTAGATGACCCAGAATTCCGCTCCCGCTTGCAGATGCGCTATGAGCCCCTACCTGGCCCCAGTGATGGCATGCCCCAGGGGCCCATGGACGGCCCCGGAGGCCGGGATGACCTGGAATACCCCATCCCTCAGTCCCCGAGACCACAGACAGGCTTCTTCTGAAAAACAAAAGAGCCTGGAAAGGGCCAAATCTACCACGGAAGCCGTAAAGGCCCCCCTTTGCCAAATCTCCCTCGAAGCGGATGTCGTAGGCAGATTTCGGGCTTTTTCCGCTTGCCGATATGATACACACCGCTAGGATCGACCCTTCATTTCGGGACAGAAGTTACTTTTTTGACGAGAGTGGGGCCTCCCCCCGCTCTCTTTTTGTCTCGGCATAAGACATTTTTTGTATGATCAGCGAACTCAAAGCACTCTTTGACTACTACGAGAAGGAGAAAGGCATCGACCGTGGAAAAATGGTCGAGGCTCTCTCCCAGGCACTCCTTGCCGCCTCGAAGAAGACCATCGGGCCTGCACGCGAGCTGCGCATCGACATCGATCCAGACAAAGGCACCATCAAGGCCTTTGCCAAGCTCATTGCCGTCGAGACCGTCACCAATCCCTTTGAAGAACTGCCGCTCGGCAAAGCGCGGAAAATCGTCAAAGACGCCCAGCTCGGAGATGAAATCGAGCTCGAGGTCACCCCTGGCAACATGGGCCGTATCGCTGCCCAGACCGCCAAGCAGACCATGCTCCAGCGTCTCCGCGTCGCTGAGAAAGAAAATCTCTACGAGGAATTCAAAGACCGCACTGGTGACGTCGTCAGCGGTGTCATCCGCCGCTTTGAGAAATCCGACGTCATTGTCGATCTCGGTAAATTTGAAGGCCTCATGCCCGGCAAAGAACGCGTCTCCACCGAAGAATACACCATCGGTGACCGCATGCGCTTCTACGTGAAGGCCGTCGAGCAGGACACCGGCCGCGGCCCAGAAATCATCCTCTCCCGTGCTCACGCCAACTTCGTGCGCCGCCTCTTTGAATTTGAAGTGAGTGAGATCGGTGACCGCACCGTCGAGATCGCCAGCATCTCCCGTGAAGCCGGCTACCGCACCAAGGTGGCCGTCCATTGCTCCGATGAGAAAGTCGATCCCGTGGGTGCCTGCGTCGGCCTGCGTGGTGCCCGCGTCAAAAACATCGTCCGTGAGCTCAATAACGAAAAAGTGGACATCATCCGCTGGAAGCCAGATCCAGCCGAATTCGTCCGCGAGGCCCTCAAGCCCATCAAAGTGCTCACCATCTCCGTGGACAAGGAGCGCAAGCAAGCCCGCCTCACCGTCAGCGAGGAAGAACTGAGCAAAGCCATCGGCCGCCGCGGCCAAAACGCCCGCCTCACCTCCAAGCTCGTCGGCATGGACCTCATCATCGAGCGTGATGAACACGCCGAAGAAGTCTTCAAAGGCCAGATGGGCCACGCCGCGCAGGATCTTCAGGTCGCTCTCGGTATCTCGGATGAAGTCGCCCGCCAGCTCATCGAGGGTGGTATGGGAGATCTCCGCACCCTCGCCACCGGAGTCGATATTGATGACGTCACCGAAGTCCTCGGTGGTGATCGCGACCTCGCCGAGCAAATCCTTGCCAAGGCACAAACGAACTCAGCCGCATCCTCTGCGGAATAGCCCGTTTGCTGCCATGAACACCCTTTCAGCCAACTTCACAACTCAGCCTCCACCAGCCGTCACAGCGGCTAGACTGCCTTTTTTCCCAGAACTCACGCATGCCCAGCAAATCCTCCTCATCAAAGCCCCTCAAGCCCGCCGACACCGAACCCGGTGACGTGGAACTAGAGGTCGAAAGCCCAAAGCCGAAGAAATCCCCCGGCAAAAAGGTGCTTTCGTTGATCGAAGACGATTCAGATAAGCCCAAGGCCAAAACTGCCCGCAAAGAAGCCTCAAGCGTGCTCCCCCGCATCGGCGCAGCACCCAAAAAGACCGTCAAGGCTGCCCCAGAAGTAATCGAGGAACCTGCCGCTCCCGCCGAGCCTGAGAAACCCACTCTCGACGACCGCAAAAAGGCCGCATTGAACCTTTTTGACGAAAAACCAAAGCGCCGCGAGCGCCCCGCTGCCACGCAGACCTCCGCGCTCCCCCCCATCTCGCTCCTCCTGGAAGAGCCCGCTGCGCCGAAACCCATCGCCCCCCCTCCGCCACCACCTCCGGTAGAGGTAGTCGTCCCCGAGTTCGAGCTCGGCGAAAACGGCGAAAAAATCATCCAGCTCAAGCCACCGATCATCGTGAAGGACTTGGCCGAGAAAATGGGCCTCAAGCCCTTCAAGGTCATCTCCGAGCTCATTCCCTTCAAAATCTTCGCCAGTGCCGATAAGTCCATCGACATCGAGATTGCGGAAAAAATCTGCGAAAAGCACGGTTTCAAGCTTGAGCGTGAAAAGCGCGAAAAAGGTGCCGGCGTCCACAAAGTCGAAGAAGTCATCGTCGAGCCCGAGGCCCAAGTCGTCGAAGAAGTCGCCGAGGAAAAACTCGCTCTCCGTGCCCCCATCATCACCTTCATGGGCCACGTCGATCACGGCAAAACATCCCTCCTCGATGCCCTGCGCAAGACCACCGTCGCCGCAGGCGAAGCTGGTGGCATCACCCAGCACATCGGTGCCTACTGCATCTTCCACGATGGGAAGCCTATCACCTTCATCGACACTCCCGGTCACGCCGCCTTCTCTGCCATGCGTGCCCGTGGTGCTCATGTCACGGACATTGTCGTCCTCATCATCGCCGCAGATGACGGCATCATGCCGCAGACCAAAGAGGCTCTCGCCCACGCCAAAGCCGCCGGCGTTCAGCTCATGGTCGCCATCAATAAATGCGATCTGGCCACCGCCAATGTCATGCGCGTGAAAAGCCAGCTCCAGGACATCGGCCTCGCTCCCGTCGATTGGGGTGGTGAGATCGAAGTCATGGAAGTCTCCGCTCGCAGTGGCCTGGGACTCGATAGCTTGCTCGAAACCATGGCCCTCCAGGCCGAAGTGCTCGAACTCAAAGCTGACCCGAAAGCTCCTGCTCGCGCCACCGTCATCGAAAGCTCCATGGTCGCTGGCAAAGGCCCCGTCGCCACCGTCATCGTCGGCCAGGGCACACTCACCGTCGGTCAGGCTTTCATTTGCGGCCCGCATTGGGGTAAAGTCAGAGCACTGATCAACGATCGCAGTCAAAACATCAAAGAAGTCCTCCCCGGCATGCCCTGCGAGGTCATCGGCTTCTCTGACATGCCAAATGTAGGCGACGAAGTCGTCGTCATGGACAGCGAGCGCGTCGTCAAAAAACTCAGCGAAGAGCGCCTCGAAGAGCTACGCCAGAAAAAGCTCGCCACACCGCGCCGCAGCACCCTGGAGCACCTTTTTGCCTCCATCGAAGAAGGAAACAAAAAAGCCCTCAAAATCGTCCTCAAGACAGACGTGCAGGGCTCCGTCGAGGCCATTTCCAAGTGCCTCAAAGACATCAAGAGCGACAAGATCAATCTGGAGATCCTCCACTCCGAGGCTGGCTCCATCAACGAATCCGACGTTCTCCTCTGCTCCGCTTCCGACGCCCTCATCATCGGCTTCAACGTCAAAGTCGAAAACAAAGCCCTCGCCGTCGCCAAGCGCGAAGGCGTCCAGATCAAGCTCTACTCCATCATCTACGAGCTTATCGATCAGGTCAGAGACGCCATGCAGGGCCTCCTCGACCCCATCACCCGCGAGAAAATCCTCGGCCACGCCCGCGTCAAACAGGTCTTCAAGGTCAACAAAGGCTACGTCGGCGGCTCCGTCGTCACAGACGGCCTCATGCACCGCAAACAGCGTGCTCGCGTTCTTCGCGACGGTCAGGCTGTTTATGACGGTGGCTTTGAAACGCTGCGCCGCTTCCAGGATGAAGTCCCAGAGGTCCGCAACGGCCTCGAATGCGGTATCAAGCTCAACGGCTTCTCCGACTACGAAGAAAACGACGTCATCGAGTGCTACGAACTCGAAAAAATCGCCCAGACACTCTGAAGTTAAATGCAGGTTCTCGGTTCCCCGTTCGCGGTCATCTCCCGCGTTCGGGGAACCTCAACCAGTGAACCGACAACAGCGAACCGAGAACTCCCATGAAACTCCGCATGCAAAAAGTCCGCGAGCTGATGCTCAGGGAGCTCTGCGCCGTCCTCGAGCGTCATTACCGCTTCGACGACTGCCTCGTCACGGTCCACGATGTCCTCCCCACCGAAGACCTACGCCATTGCAGCGTCTTCGTCGGCGTCCTGGGCAAGCCAGACAAGCAGGAGCCTGCCATCGCTAAGCTCAATCGCGAGCGTGGAGCCATCCAGCGTGAGCTCTACAAGCGTGTCAAACTCCGCCAGAGCCCCCAGCTCATCTTCCGCCTCGATCGCACCACCGAAAAAGCCGTGCCACTCATCCAGGTCATCGACAGCCTGCCCGCTCCCTTCTCGGACGAGCCGCCAGCACCACTTTGAGTGTCATTTCGCTGAGCGTAGCGACTCCAGCTGTGTCTTCACGGCGGCATCATAGCCTGTGAGTTTTGCTGGGTCATCCTGGCCGCTTTGCAGCAGCTTCTGCGCGATGGCATAGGCACTGGAAAAGTGGCCATCCAGATCCGCATCCACCCAGATCGGATTGGTCGAGCCGATGACGCGGGAGGTGAAGGTCTTGCTGCTGGCCTGATACGGACGCGGAATCTCCCAAAAAGGTGCCGTCACGCCCGGCCCCGTCGCGATCGCTACGAGGTGTACATCATGCGCGGGTCTTGGCAGAAGGAGAGTGAGCTTTTTCTGGATACCAGCCCGCGCAGCATCCTCCACGGCCTCTTCATGGATACAGATGCCATTCGCATAGAGGGCGATGTGATCCACGCGCGACCACGCTGGGCCACTCACGGTGATTTCCACCTGAAATCGCTCTGGCAGACCCGTGGCGAGGTCTCCGACGCCGAAACTGCCTCCCACACGCATGTTCGTAAGTAAACCCAGGCTGGGCAGCAATCGGCCCTCATCATAGCTGCGCCAGACTTCATCCAGATTCAGTCCCGCAGGATCAGCATCCTTCGCCGCGACATATGTGCGACCCTGGCCCAGGATGAAGCGGTTCACGTCATGCGTATCACTCGATGCGATGGCCGCAATTCGATGTCCGCGATTAAGCAGTGCAAACCAATCGCGGTAGAGCAGGAAAATATCCGTCTGCATCGCTGCAGAGGTGATCACCTCCAGCGCATCCACATCCAGCGCAGCGGCATCCCGGTGCCTACCGGTGCTCGGATTGAAGTGCAGCCCTCCGAGCGGGACAAAACCACTATGCAGGTCCCGTGGATGATTCAGCGTGATCACCTTCACCCCTGGCGTGGCGCGGATCGCTGGGATGAGCCGCGACCATTCATCATCCTGGTGATTCACCACCGCTGCACCCGGCTGGATCGGGAAGGCATTGAAGTGACCGTGCTTCGTCGTCACCTCATTGCCGATGATCGGTGTGAAAGCCGCTGCCACGCCAGATTTGGCCGCTATCGGTGCATAATCGGTGTGATGATTGTGATCCGTGGCCACGGCGAGCTCGATGCCTTCGCCCGCGATGGTCAGCATGCGCTCGTCGATCCGCGCATCCCCATGGCCGCTGTGCGTCAGAGTATGAATATGGCTATCTGCCGCGATCCATCCTGTGGTGTCCACCTCGCGGCGGAGCGTGAGTTTTGCCTCCTGGGCGTCACCGGCCTTCAGCGTGATTTTTTGGAGCGCCACACTCCATTCAAAGCCGCGCCCGGCACGCAGCTCATACTCACCCGCTGGCATCGCGAGCGTGGCATGGCCGCTTTTGCAGTAAACGACGCCAACTCGCGTCGCCACATCACCTGTCGGCGTGGCTAGGAGCGGCTGGAGTGTGCCATCCATCCGCGTGAGCGTGAGTCGGCACGGGATCGAGCTTCCAGTCTCCGCCTCAGTCACTTGGACGTCGATCTTGGCCGCACTTAGGAATGTCTGCGCCTTCTCTGGCACGAGAAAGATGGGGCCGACCTCGATGTCGTCGAGATTGGCAGGTGCTTCGATCAGAAGAGTATTCTCGCCATCCTTGATGCTCCCAGCCGGGACGCTCAGGAGCATTTCCATCGGTGTTTCCGCTGGGGTCAGTGAGCCTAGCTTTTTGCCATTCAGCAGGATGGGCCAGTTTTGCTTCACCTGGCTCTGCCAGAGACGCAGCGTGTGCTCCGTGGCATTGCTTTTGGCGGTGAAATGCAGTTCCAGCCGTTCTGCATCGACAGCACGCTCTTTGAACTCCTCCCACTCATAGGCCCCTTTACGCCCTAGATGCAGCCGCCGTGGTTCTAAGACGGTTTGCTCAGCCGATGCCGAGGCTGCGAGGCTACCGAGTGCTGCGAAGAAAAGAGGAAGAAAATGCATATCGTCCCATCAGGAACGCTTGAAGCACGCACTGGCTGTCAGGTGCGTCTTGATCTACTTGGCAAAAGTTTCCCGCCATCCCCGAAAGTCGCTCTTTGAATTCCTTCGTCATTTGCAGCATAGAGCAGCTCGAATGTCCCCCTCACCTCCGCCCCAGACTCGTCCGCGAAAACTCGCGACGCTGTTCTTCGTCACGGCGGTGCCCATGGGCATCTGGAGCGTGCCCCTGAGCACTGTATTCAAAGCCCACGGCCGTGAGCATCTCGTCCCCTGGGTGCTCGCTGCCACCAGTGTCGCCGCCTTTATCTCTCCACTCTTTGTCGGAGCTCTCGCGGATCAAAAAATGGCACCTGCACGGCTGCTGCGCTGGCTGGCCATACTGACCTCCATCACCCTCGCGCTGACCTGCACCGCGCTACGTCTGAGACTGAGTGATGGTGCCGTCCTCGTCGCCGCGCAGATCCAGGCTCTCGTCGCATTGCCAGTGTGGAGTGTGGCCAGTAGCATCGTTTTTTCTCAGCTCCAGAATGCCAAGCGCCAGTTCGGGCCACTGCGTGCCTGTGCCACCTTCGGCTGGATGTGTGGCTGCTGGATCGTCAGCTTCATCCTGCATTCAGACGAGTCACTGACCGGCGGCTTCGTCGCGAGTGCCTTGTGGCTCCTCGTCGCGGCGCTCACGCACATGATTCCGGCCATTCCGCCGCTGGAGAGCTCCCAGCCACGCACCTGGGCGCAGATCCTCGGGCTAGATGCACTCTCCTTGCTCAAAAATCGCGATCACCGCGTCGTCTTCATCACCGCAGCACTCTACTGCGTGCCATTGGCTGCTTTTTATCCCTACACCGCGCTCCAGATACGCGAGCTCGGTGTGCAGAGCGTCTCCGCATTCATGTCCATCGCGCAGACGACGGAGATCCTCGTCATGCTGGTGCTCGCAGGCGTGATGGCCCGCTTTCGGCTGAAATGGGTCTTTCTCTCCGGCATCGCCATCTGCGTTGTGCGCTACGCGATGAATGCCATGCACACGCTGCCCTGGATCACCTTTGGCACCTTCCTACATGGCTTCGCCTTCACCCTCTACTTCATCACCACCCAGATTTACCTGGAGGAGCGCATCGACCCGCGCTGGCGTGCACGAGCCCAGGCCCTGCTAACCCTGCTCATGGCCGGTTTTGGCAACATGGTCGGCTATCTCGGTGGCGGCTGGTGGCATCATGCTTGTAAAATAGATGGCCACACCGACTGGCAGCGCTTTTGGCTCGGTGAGACCGCACTCACGGCTGCCGTGTGCCTCTTCTTCGCCCTCGCCTACAAAGGCCGTGGCAAGCATCTCCCCGCTTGAAACTCGAATCCTTAAACTTGAAACTCTGACCATGTTCACTGGCCTCGTCGAACTCACCGGCTCCGTCCTCTCGCTCGAATCACGCGGCGACAGTGCCCGCCTGCTCATCCAGGCACCCACACTCGCACCAGAGCTACAGCTCGGTGAAAGCGTCGCCGTGAATGGCTGCTGCCTCACCGTCACCGACATCGTGGACGGCGCTTTCGCCTTTGATCTGCTCATGCAGACGCTGCGTGTGACGAGCCTCGGTGATCTACAAACTGGCTCCCTCGTCAATCTAGAGCGTGCCATGCGCCTCGGGGATCGCTTTGGCGGCCACTTCGTCCAGGGCCACGTCGATGACACCACACGCATCCTCGATTTCAGCCCGCATGGCCAGGATCATCGCCTCGAAGTCGAGTTCCCAGCCGCACACCACGGCCTCGTCATCCCGAAAGGCAGCATTTGCCTCGATGGCATTTCTTTGACCGCCGCCGAGGTCACAGACAGCAGCATCACTTGCTGGATCATCCCGCACACCTCGCAGGTCACGCATCTGCACACCAAAAAAGCCGGCGACCGCCTCAACGTCGAATTCGACATGCTCGGCAAACATGTGCGCCAGTTACTTCATAGAAGTTGAGCAATTGCAGACGTTGGAATTTTTCCTGCGAAATTGGAATAGCCTCTTTCCGGAGGCTCCGCTTAAATCGCGCCCAATTCCAAACCGACACTCCCGAACGTGTTTGAACTCTTCCAGGCCGCGATCTCGCCGCATCAAGTCCTACTCTCGCTCCTTTTGGTGCTGGTGGTTCTTTATTGGCTGCTCGTCATCCTCGGAGCGCTCGACTTTGAAACCGACATGCCCGACGATCTTGGTGATGGGAGCGATGGAGGCGACGGACACAGTCATCATGTTCACGGTGTGAATACTGGCGGTGCTTGGCTCACTGCTGGCCGTTTCTTTGGTTTTTCGCAGGTGCCTATTGTTGTGTGGCTGAGCTTCATGGTGGTTTTCATGTGGTTCGCCTCCCTCGTGCTGAACCAAAAGTTCAATCCCGCCGCTAGCACGCTACAGGCATTCGTCCTGCTACTGCCGAATCTCGTCGCCAGCCTCATCGCGACCAAACTCGTCACCATCCCTGTTGCCAAGCTTTTCAAAGCCATGGCGGATGCCGATACCGAAGCCGAGGAAGTCATCGGCCGCACTGGAACCATCTGCTCGATGGAAGCCGATGAAACCTACGGCCAGCTC